>CAINHV010000001.1 GCA_903848965.1 uncultured Opitutia bacterium
CCACGACACCGTCGGCGTGCGCAGCGACTTCGCGGACCTGCGCCCGCGTGCCGATGCCGAAGCCGACCACCACGGGCAGCTTTGTGTGTCGCCGAATACGGGCCATCGCCTCCGGGATATTCGACGCCACCTGGTCACGGACGCCGGTCACGCCTTCCCGCGAAACATAGTAGAGGAATCCGGTTGTCACCTCCGCGATCCGCGGCATCCGCGCGTCGGGCGTCGTCGGCGCCACGATGAACACCGTTTCGACCCCGTGCTGCCGGCAGGCCGCCATGATGTCGCCGGCTTCCTCCGGCGGCAGATCGAGCACCAAAATGCCATCGACCCCGGCGGCTTTCGCCGCCTTGACGTAGGCGTCGACGCCATTCGCAAACACCAGGTTGTAGTAAGTGTAGAAGACAATCGGGGTCTCGCTGAACTCGCGAATCCGCGCAACGAGTTCGAAAACCCGCGCCGCCGTCATCCCGCCCTCGAGCGCCCGCTGGGCCGCGAGCTGGTTCGTCAGGCCATCGGCCAGTGGATCCGAGAACGGTACGCCGAGCTCGAGCACATCCACGCCGTTCGCCAGCAGCGCGCGACAGGCCGTGACCGACGTTTCGAAATCCGGATCGCCCGCACAGAGATAGGCCACAAACGCGGCGCGGTTCCCGGCACGGACACGATCAAAAGCTTGGGCGAGGCGGGACATGGAAAGGAATTTGTTGGTGAGCCCGGGCCCGCTGGCGAAACTATTTTCGCCCACCCGCCGGCGATCGGCCCGGGGCGCTTGCGCCGGGAGAAGCAACGATGCTTGGATCCCGGTCCATGCCGCGCCTGCGACTCGTTACCTTCAACATCGCACATGGCCGCGGATTGAATCCCATCCAGGGGACGACGTCGCAGGGGAAGCTGCGCTCCAACCTGCGGCGGATTGCGACGCTGCTGGAGCGGCTGGCGCCGGATGTGGTGGCGCTGCAGGAAATCGACGAACGGTCCCGCTGGGCGGGGAACTTCGATCATCTCGACTATCTACGCGTACACACGCGTTTCTCGCACACGGTCTTCGGCATCAACAACCGGCGCAGCGGGCTCCTGAACCTCAGTTACGGCAACGCCATTCTGTCGCGCTATCCCATCCGCGCCGCGGAGACCGTCGTCTTCGGCCAGCGGCAGCTGGGCGAGAAGGGCTTCCTCTATGTCGAGCTCGACGTCGGCGGCCGCTGCCTGCCGATCGTGAACCTCCACCTGCACTTTGGCTCGCGGACGCAGCGGCTGCAGCAGCTCGAGCGGCTGCTCGAGTGGCTGAAGGAGAAGCACAAGCTCCACGCAGCAAACTGGGCGGTGCCACCGATCATCTGCGGCGACTTCAACAATCCCGGCACCCGCGACGACGCCACCGCGACGTTGCTCAGCCATCTGTCGGAATACTGCGAATACGCCCTCCATCCCGCCTTGGGCCTGACCTTTCCATCGCCACTCCCGCAGCGGGCACTCGATTTTATCTTCCTGCCGACAGGCTGCGCCATGGCCCGATGCGAGGTCGTGCGGTCAATGCTCTCGGACCACCTGCCAGTGGCGATCGACTTCGAGTTCTAACGGATTTTCGAACGGTCCGGAGGTTTGGACAGGATGGACCGGAGACAGCCCTCAGATTTCCAGGACCAGCTGGCGAGTGGCGCCGGTCTCCGACCGGCGGGGACCGGATCAAACCGGAGACAGGATGGACCGGACGCCAACCCGGAGATTTTCCGGACGGTCTAATCGATCCATAGTCGTGTTCCTGCTTCGTCGGAGCGCCGTCTTGCTGCGCCCACCCCGGATCCCCGGCCATTCCCCCGCCACTCGCTCACGCTCGCAGCCACCGGCAGCATCGCTCGCAGCTAAATTTCAGTTTCCTTTCCACCCAAGTTTTCGTTGGCTTCGCCCCCGGACTTTCCTGCCCGTCAACCCTCGTACCCCCACCATGTCATCTCCCTCCTGTTTCCTCCGCTGGTCGGCCGCCGTCCTTGGCGCCGTCTTGGCCCTCGCCCCCGTGCAGGCGCAAGTGCGCAAGCTCCACACGCGCGACCTCGTTCGCCTCAGCCAGTTCCAGGTCACCGAACAGCTCCAGCAGAGCGATGTCGTCTTCATCCCGATCGGCTCCGTCGAGACGAACGGCATCCAGCCGAGCGATCGCGATTACGTGGCCGCCCTCGGTTTCGCGATGGCCATGGCCGATGAAGTCGGCGGCCTCTACATGCCCGGCCTCGTCTGGTCTTACCCCGGCACCACCCTGATCGCGACGGCCACGATCAACATCACCCCGTCGCAGGGCAGCGATTTCCTCAAGGCCACCGTCGAGTCCCTGATCCGCGCGGGTTTCCGCCGGCTCGTCTTCGTCTCCTCGGGCCACGGTCCGGTGCCGATGACCGCGGGCGTCGTCATCCGCGAGACCTTCGACAAGTTTCGCGCCCCGCTGATGTACCTCGAAATGGGCGAGCAGATGGCGCGCCTGAAGGTGCCGGCCGACGCCCGCAGCAAGCTCATCTACGGCACGCACCACATCACCGGCCGGATGATCGACCTCGCGCTCAAGGGTGAGTATGGCGAGGGCTCGACCGACCCGATCCCGGTGAATCCCGGCATGGAGGAACTCGGCAAGCTCGGCTTCACCGGCAGCATGACGGTCGGCTCGTGGATCTCCGACTACCGCGGCCACGGCGGACGCAACCAGGCCCTTCCCGCCACCGACGCCGAGCGTGAACAATGGGGCAAGGACGGCGAAGCGCAGCTTCGCGCCGTCGTGAAGCTGCTGAATCTCAAGGCCACGGTCGCCGCGCTCAAGAAGCACGATGAGTTCACCAACAAGGTCATCGTGCCGAAGTTCCAGGGGATTCTGCCGTCGCTGCCGTAACCGGCACTCGCCGCACTTTCCCTTCGCAGCCGCTTCCTCGGGAGCGGCTTTTTTGTGCGCGTAACGCGCTGCGCGGGCGCGGGCAGGTCGAAAGCCAAATTTCGAGTGCCGAATTGAGGTCTTCCGGAATGAGCGGCCCCAGTCGGCACCCGATCGGAATTGTCTCCCTTCGGCCATCTCCCCTCGGCCTTCGCCATTGCCGGCGCGAGACCTTGAGGAACTCGGACAGAATCGTCTCCGACCTAACGCGTCACCAATTGGTCATCGATCCATCCGGACGCCGAAACAACGGGATGGGCTGGCTGCGCGTCGTGAACTCGGCGGTCTGCTTCAGCTTGGTCGCGTCAAAAGTCACCCCCAAGCCCGGGCGGTCGTTGGGCCAGAGTTTGCCGTCCTTGAAGTCGAAGTGCTCGGGCAGATACGGAATCGACAGCGGATACGACCCCGCCAGTTCCATCAGCACCGGTCCGGAAAACGCGGTGCAAACGTGCACCAGGGCGGCCTCGGAAACCGGCCCCGTAAAATGCGGCGTCAACCCGACGTAGTGCGTCTCGCACATCGCCGCCTGCTTCACCAGTTCCGTAATCCCGCCGCAGTTGGGCAGGCTGGTGCGGTTATAATCGATCAGGTGTTGTTCGACCAATTCGTTGAATTCCCAGCGGGTCCCGAATTGTTCGCCGACCGCAATCGGAACCTTCACGAGCTTGCGGAGCTCGCGATAAACGCCGGCATTTTCCGAGCGCACCAGGTCTTCGCAAAAGTAGGGTTCGAGCGGCTCGAGCAGGGTGCTCAGCCGCACCGCATCCGCGAAATCCAGCCGCGTGTGATAGTCGATGCACCAATCCGCATTCGGTCCGATGGCATCGCGGATGACGGCGCAGTCCTCTGCTGTCTTCCGGACCATCCGCTGGGAATTGAACGGCGCCTCGCCGCCGGGAGTGGAAACCGAAACCCGGAAGGCCCGGAAGCCGGCGCCAATCGTCGCCTGCGCCGTCTCGCGCAAACTGGCCTTGGCGGGAACGAACCCCGTCGAGTAACACTCGCAATGTTCGCGGGACTTGCCCCCGAGCAGCTGCCAGACCGGAACACCCAGCGCCTTGCCCTTGATGTCCCACAACGCCATGTCGAGCGCACCCATCGCGTGGAGTTTTTCGCGTCCGGCCGGGTAGAACCGGCCCCGAAACATGAGCTGCCAGCAATGGTCAATTCGGGTTGGATCCTCGCCAATCAGCATCTCGGCACATTCGCGGATGGTATCGACGGAGCCGCCTTCACCGATGCCCGTGATGCCCGCATCGGTCTCGATCGTCACGATGTGAAAACTCTGGGCGAACATCGGCCGGCTGTAGGGGGATTCATAAAAAAGAATCCGGGTAATCTTCATCGGCGCCGGCGCCGCGAGGGCATCGAGGTACGACGCACCAAGCATCGTGGCGGCAAAGCCCTGCAGGGAAGTCTTGAGGAAATGGCGGCGTTGCATGGTGTCGTTGGGCGCTGGAGTTCGGGGATGGGCGAAAGACCAAGGCCGTCCGCTAACTGGCCGACCGTCACTCATTGGAGGAAAACCGCGGCAACTTGCAACGACCGCGCACTCCCCGGACCCTCGACCGGATGGAGCGGAGCCGAGCCATGGTTGCGAGGGTGAGCGAGTGGCCGGATGGCCTTCGAAAATGCCGGGCCCCGCTCACTGCCGGGCGAGATTCGCGCGGCCGCCGCGGAGGACATACTTCTGCACCTTGCCCGTGGCGGTCTTGGGCAACTCGGCGATGAAATCGAAGTCGTGCGGCACCTTGAAATGGGCGAGATGCTCACGACAGAACTGCCGCAACGACTCCGAAGTGGTCGCGGCCCCGGCCTTGAGCACGATGAAAGCCCGGGGCGTCTCGCCCCACTTTTCGTGCGGCAGGCCGACAACCGCAGACTCCTGGACTGCCGGATGCCGCAGCAACGTCGCCTCGACCTCGACCGAGGAGATGTTTTCGCCGCCACTGATGATGATGTCCTTCCAACGGTCCCGAATTTCGAGATAGCCATCGGCGTGCACGACGGCCGCGTCGCCGGTGTAAAACCAACCGTCGCGGATCGCCTTCGCCGTGGCCTCGGGGTCGCGATAGTAGCCGCGCATGACGGCGTTTCCGCGGATGATGATCTCGCCCATTGTGGTGCCATCCTTGGCGACCTCCCGGCCCTGATCGTCAACGACCCGGACCTCGGCATTGGCCAGATACTCGACGCCCTGGCGGGCTTTGAGAGCCGCCCGCGCCGCGCCGTCGAGCTGCGCATGCTCGGGACGGACTTCGTTGATCGTGACGATTGGTGAAACCTCCGTGAGTCCGTAGATGTGCGTGATCTCCCAGCCCAGCTCGCCTTCGACGCGCTCGATGGTCGCCGCCGCCGGCGGGGCGCCAGCCGTGAAGACGCGGACGCCACGCGGCGCTCCGGCGCGCCATTCCCCGGGGGCGTTGGCGATGCTGATCAGGACCGTCGGCGCCGCGCAGAAAAGCGTGATGCCCTCGCGAACGATGTTCTCAAAGATCACGCGCGGGTCGGCCTTCGGGATGCAGACATGCCGGCCGCCGACCGCGGTGATCGCCCACACAAAGCACCAGCCGTTCGCATGAAACATGGGTAGCACCCACAGGTAGCGGTCCGCCGCCGTAACGTGCGTATGCATGAGGTGCCCCATGATGTTCAGCGCCGTGTTGCGATGCGTGACCATGACACCCTTCGGGTTCGCCGTGGTGCCACTCGTGTAATTCAGCGCGACGAGATCGGTCTCGGCGATTTCGACGTGGGCAAAGTCGGCCGCGGACTCCGCCAGGGCGGCCTCGTAGTCGATCCAGCCCGCCCCTTGCCCCGAGAAGGCAATGAACTGTTCCACGCCCGGCACCTGGTCGCGGATGGAATCCACCGCGCCCAAGTAATCCGCGTGCACGCAGACGATCCGGGCGCCGCTGTGGTTCAGGATGTAGGCGAAGTCGGCGGCGGTGAGCCGGAAATTGATCGGCACGATGACCGCCCCGATTTGCGGCACCGCATAGAAGGCCTCTAGATGCGCGTGGGTATTCGGCGCAATCGTCGCCACGCGGTCGCCGGGTTTGACCCCGAGTTTCTGCAACGCCGACGACCAGCGATCGCACCGCGAAAAAAATTCGCGGTAAGTGAAACGGCGGCCGCCGTCGATCACGGCGTCGCGATCGGCGTAGAGCCGCCGGGCGCGGCGGGCGAAGTCGAGTGGTGAAAGCGGGGTTTCCACTGCGGATTAAAGGCAGCGCCAACGAAGCGCCGGCCCTCACTACGGAAAACCGCCGGACGAACGGCCAGACCAAAATCGAATCGCGATCAGGGTCTAGGCTAAGGGGTCGGGCCGCTACTTGTTAACGGGCCATTTATCCGGCCGATTGGCCAATCGAAAACCCGGCCACAGACGCTCTGCCAACAATGTCACTGCCGAGGCCGAATTGCGCGAAGGAAGCGGCGATGGCGGCACCGGATTTGACGGTCTAAAGATCGGCGCCGCTGCCGCTGCCGATGCTGCCGCCGCTACCGGCCCACTCGAAGAGACTTACTTTGGCGACGATCACGCAGCCGGCGTCGCGAAGTTTTTTGGTGACGTAGGCGTCGTGGGGCGGGATTGAACCGGCGAGCAGTTGCGAACCGCCGGTGGTGGGGAGATCGAAGGTGTCGATGTTATCCTTGAGGACGATCGGGATGCCGTGGAGAGGGCCGCGCACTTTGCCTGCTTTGCGTTCGGAATCGAGGGCCTAGGCAACTTCGAGCGCCTTCGGATTCAGCGTGATGACGCTGTTAATTAAGGGCCCAGCTTGGTCGTAGGCGGCGATGCCGCGAGGTAAGTCTGGGTAAGTTTTTCGAAGCTGAGTGTGCCTTTGGACATCGCCGACTGGAGGTCGGCGACATTGGCGGACGTGAGGTCGAGCTCCGCTGCGCGGAGAAGGACCAAAGACAAATGACTGATGACTAGTGAAACGCAGAGGAGGCGGAGAGGACGGATAAGATTCATGTTGTGGGCGGCGTAGAAAGATTACTGGCCCATC
>CAINHV010000002.1 GCA_903848965.1 uncultured Opitutia bacterium
GCCCCTACGCCGCACTTCGTAGGGGCGTACCTCGTGCACGCCCGCAACGTCGCGTCGGCTACACTTCCACTTAAACGGCCCTGAATGGTGGGTTCGAAAGTGGGGCTGAGCCCCAGCCATCTACCTCGAAGCTTCGCGCTGCTTCGCGTCCTTGGCGGTTTCTCTCTGCATCTTTCCGTCTAAGATCCAGTTGTCGTGGCCGGACGCCGCGCTGGAGACGGGAGCGAGGCGCGGCAAGATGCGTGTTTACAAGCGGCCCGGCCGGTCGGATGTTTCGGCCGCTCCGATGATACCCCACGGAACAGAATGTGGATGCTTTGGCATCGCTGGCGGTTCGCATGTCCGTGCGCGGCATTTTCTTTTCATGCTCGCCTGCCTGGCTCCGCGCTGGCTGCAAGCGGCCGACCCAGGACCTTCGCCTGAAGGGCTGGAGCTGTTCGCAAAAACGATCCAACCGATCTTCGCTGAGTCGTGCTACAAATGCCACAGCCACGAGGCCGACAAAATCAAGGGTGACCTGCTGCTCGACTCGAACGAGGCGACACTGACGGGCGGCTCGTCCGGACCGGCGCTCGTGCCCGGCAAGCCGGAGGAAAGCCTCCTGGTCACGGCGATCCGCTACACGGACGACGATCTGCAGATGCCACCCAAGGGTGAGAAGCTCACCGATGAGCAGATCGCCGCGATCACTGAGTGGGTCCGACTGGGAGCGCCCCGCCCGGAGCAGCCGTCCCGCCTGAACCGCCGCCGCACCACCGCCAGTGACACGAGCTGGTGGTCTTTCCAACCGCTCACGCGCCCGGCGATTCCGGAGGTCAACGGCACCCGATCATCGGCCAACCCGATCGACCGGTTCATCCTGGCGCAGCTCGAGGTCAAGGGCCTTGGTCTGTCTCCGGAGGCCGAGCGCCGCGCCCTCGTGCGTCGGGTTTACTTCGACGTCATCGGGCTTCCGCCCAGCCCGGAGGAAGTGCAGCGCTTCGTCTCCGACCCGGCGCCGGATGCCTACGAAAAGCTGGTCGACGATCTCCTTAGCCGTCCGCAGTACGGCGAGAAATGGGGCCGGCACTGGCTCGACCTGGTCCGCTTCGCGGAGTCGGATGGCTACAGGGCGGACGAGTTGCGCCAGTCGGCCTGGCGATACCGCGATTACGTCATTCGCAGCTTCAACGAGGACAAACCCTACAATCGCTTCCTGATGGAGCAGGTCGCCGCGGACGAGCTCTGGCCCGAAAATCCAGATGCGCTCGTCGGCACGGGCTATCTTCGGCTGGGGATCTATGAATACAACCAGCGCGACGCCGTGACCCAATGGCATAGCATAATTAACGACGTCACGGACGTGACGAGCGACGCGTTGCTGGGGCTTGGGATGCAGTGCGCCCGCTGTCACGATCACAAATTCGACCCGATCTCGCAGAAGGATTATTTCCGGCTCCGCGCTTTCTTCGCCCCGCTCTCGCAACGTGACGACCTGCCCCTGGCAACCCCCGCCACCTTGACGGAATTTCTGCGGAAGCAGGCGCAGTGGGAGGAGATGACCGCGGCCATCCGCGCGCCGATGGCCGAGTTGGAGAAACCGGTCCGCGAACACCTGGCCAAGGCGGCGATCGAAAAATTCCCGAAGGACATTCAGGCGATGATGAACCGGCCGGCCGCGGAGCGGACCCCGCTCGAGCAGCAACTCAGCGATCTCGCCTACCGGCAGGTGTTGTTCGAATACCGGCAGATCGGGGGGAAATTGAAGGGAGCGGAGAAGGAAAAATACGACGCCCTGGCCCAGGCCCTGGCCGAGTTCGACGAGTTCCGGCCCGAGCCGCTGGCCACGACGCTCCTAGCCACGGACGTCGGCCCCGTGGCCCCGCTGAACACGATCCCGAAGCGGGGCAAAGGAGAGGACGTGGCGCCCGGATTTCTGTCTCTGCTCGATCCGGCCCCAGCCGAGGTCCTCCCGATTCCGGGCCGGCCAGATTCCACCGGACGCCGCGCCGCACTCGCCCGCTGGCTGGCGCAGCCGGACAATCGCTTCACCACGCGCGTCATGGTCAACCGCGTCTGGCAGCACCTGTTCGGTCGCGGACTCGTGGGGACGCCGAGCGATTTTGGCCACCTCGGAGACAAGCCGACCCACCCTGAATTGCTGGACTGGCTGGCCGGCTACTTCGTCGACCACGACTGGAGCATCAAGGGCCTGCAGCGGCTCGTCCTGACCTCGGCGACCTACCGTCAATCGGCCCTGACGCCGGCTTCGGATCTCGCGCGGAGCGAAGATCCGGAAAACCGGCTGCTCTGGCGCATGAACGTGCGCCGGCTGCAGGCGGAGGAGATCCGGGATGCCATGCTGGCCGCCACGGGCGAGCTCGATGCGGCGGTCGGCGGGCCGAGTGTCGACCCCTCGAAACCGCGGCGCACCGTGTACACTCGCTGGCTGCGCAACAGCCGCGACTCCCTGCTCGACGCTTTCGATCCGCCGGACACCTACACCAGCACGCCCCAGCGCAACGCGACCACGACGCCGTCGCAGGCGCTAATCCTGATCAACGGCCAGTACGGCTTGCAGCGTGCCCAGGCCCTCGCCAGCCGGATCGCCGACTCCTCCGACCAGGCGGCGGTGGCCGCGGCCTATGGTCACGTTCTGGGCCGCGAACCGTCGGTGAAAGAGTCGGCGCGGGCGATGAACTTCCTCGGCGCCCAGGCCCGCCGGATCGCGACCTCGAGCTGGAAGGATGCCGTGGCGGCGGCCGAACCGATGCCGCGGCGCGCCAGCCGGGCGGCGCTGCTCGAGCCCACCGGCCTGCAGACCCGCCTGCAGGTGCCGGACAATCCGTTAATGCCGGCCTACGATTTCTCCATCGAGGCGTACGTCGTCCTGCGATCCGTGGATGAGGGCGCGAATTTTCGCACCATTGTCTCGCGCTGGGATGGGCGAAAGGACCAGCCCGGCTGGTCGCTGGGCGTCGGAGGAGCCAAGGCCCCCGGCCAGGCCCGGATGCTCGTGCTTGAGCTGATTGGCGATCCCGCGGAGGACGGCGAGGGCGGCTACGAGGCGATTAACTCCGGCCTGCAGCTGCACCTCAATACGCCGTATTACGTCGGTGTTTCCGTCCGACTCGGAGACACGAGCAAGACGGGCGTGACCTTCCACCTCAAGGAACTGCTCGCAGATGCGCCGATCGCGACCGCCAGCGTAGCCCACCGGGTCACGGCCAATCACCTCTCCAATCTTCCACTCATCATCGGGGGACGCGATCCCGACAAACGGGTAGTCTGGGACGGACTGGTCGATGACGTCCGGCTCTCGCGTGCGGCGCTCGCCTCCGACCAGTTGCTCATCAACCGGGAGGGAGCGGGCGAGAGCACGGTGGGCTTCTGGCAATTCGAAGCGTCGGATTTCTTCCAGGACTCGTCGCCCCATGGTCACGAGATCCGGTCCGAGATCGCGCCCACCGCCGGACGCACGGACGCCCGAACCGCCGCGTTGAACGACCTCAGTCACCTGCTGTTCAACACGAACGAGTTTCTCTATCTCGATTGATTGCGCCGTCTTTCCGATGAATCCCGCTCACTCCCGAGTTGCTCCGCACATCGAAACGCTCTGCAGCCGGCGTGATTTTCTCTGCCGCGGCGGCGCCGGTTTCGGCGCCCTCGCGCTCAACTACCTGCTCGCTTCCGAGCGCCTGCAAGGCGCCGTTACGGCCACGGGGTCGAGCCGGCCGCTGGATTTCCCGGCGAAAGCGAAGAACGTCATTTTCCTCTTCATGGAAGGCGGGCCGAGCCAGCTCGACACGTTCGATCCCAAGCCGGCGATCCGCAAAATGGCGGGCCAGAAGCTGCCGGAAAGCTTTGGCAAGAATCTGATCACGGCCATGGGCGAAGCCGATTCGCCGATTCTTCCGGACAAGCGCGTCTGGAAGCAGCATGGCCAGAGTGGCATCTGGGTGTCCGACTGGCTGCCGCATATTGCCGAATGTGTGGACGACATTGCGGTCATCCGCTCGTGCTGGGCCGACGGCCTCAATCACGCGAATGGCGTCGCCCAGATGAACACGGGGTCGATCCTGGGCGGTCGCCCTTCCTTGGGCAGCTGGGTGAATTACGGCCTGGGCTCCGAGAACCAGAACCTGCCCGCCTTCGCCGTCCTCTGTGACAACAACAGCAACGTGGTCGGAGGTCCGCGGAACTGGGGCGCCGGGTTCATGCCCGCGGCCTACCAGGGCGTGCGGCTGGGCGCGGCCACCGAGCCGTTTCCCAACCTGAACCCGCCGCGGGGAATCAGCGAGGAGCGGCAGCGGGGGAAGCTGGATCTGTTGCAGGAGTTGAACCAGGAGCATGCCGGGGCCCGGGCGGAAAACTCGGATCTCGATGCCCGAATCCGCAGCTACGAACTCGCCTTTCGCATGCAGGCGGAAGCGCCGGACGCGGTCGATCTGTCGAAGGAATCGGCCGCCACCCGGAAGCTCTACGGCGTGGAAGAACCCGAGACGGCAACTTTCGGACGCAACTGTCTCCTCGCACGCCGGTTGGTCGAGCGCGGCGTCCGGTTCGTCCAGCTCTACAGCGGCACCGGCAGCAAGTGGGACGCCCACACCAAGATTGAGGAGAACCACACCGACTTGTGCCGGGCAACCGACAAGCCGATCGCCGGGCTGCTGAGGGATCTGAAGTCGCGCGGTTTGCTCGATTCCACGCTGGTGATCTGGGGTGGCGAGTTCGGCCGCACGCCGATGTCGGAAAAGGGCGACGGCCGCGACCACAACCCAACCGGGTTCACCATGTGGATGGCGGGCGGCGGCGTCAAAGGAGGCCAGGTCATCGGTGAGACGGACGAACTCGGCCTCTACGCGGTGAAGGACCGACTGCACGTGCGCGACATCCACGCGACGATCTTGTATTTACTGGGGCTCGACCACTCGAAGCTGATCTACCGTCACCAGGGCCGGCCGGAGCGCCTCACGCTCAACGAAGGCGAGCCCTATACGAAGATTACGGGTTGAGCGCCGAAGCTGAGGCAGGGCGCTCCATTCCCATTCGGCAGGGTTTGGGCTGATTTGAAGGACCCCGATCTTGACCGCGGATAACGCGGATTGCGCGGATGGCAGAACCAAGCGACGGATGAACGCGCCAGCCTCGGTCCGCGGGGCGGCCCATCGCTGGCGTATTCGGGTGGTGACAGATTTAATCTGACTGACGTATTGCCGATCCGCCGATTCCGATCGAAGCGACAAGGCGCATCGCGCCGCACGTCGCTTCGATCATCCGGCTCGATGCCTTGATCCGCGCGATCCGCGTCATCCGCGATAAAGCTGCCTTGGCTTCTCTTGGTTTCCTGGCTTCGGGCTCAAACCACCACCCGGAGTTGACCACCGAGGCACCGTGACACCGAGTAAGAGCAGTTTTCCTCTGTGCCTTGGTGGTTCAACCGGCTTGGTTCTGATGCATCCCGAGCTTCACTCGGCAGCCAATCTCCTGAGTGAACCACGAAGGCACAAAGGGCTCGGAGTTCTTCTCGGTGCCTCGGTGTCTTGGTGGTGCAAATGCCGCGGGTCTGAGTCCCCGGACCCCGATCTTGACCGCGGATGGCGCGAAGCCGGAGCCTCTCTTCGCACCTTCACGGCTGCTTCGCGTGACATCTGGATTGCTTGGGAGGGCTTTTCTTTGCGCCTTCGCGTCCTGTGGCTCTCAGTCTCCCCGTCATGCGCCTGTTTCCCGGCTTTCTCCTGTCCCTCGTTCTTTCGGTCTTCGCCCTCGTGGCGCAGGCCGCGAGCGAGCCGCCCCTCAACATCGTCGTCCTGCTCGCTGACGACTGGCGCCACGACACGCTCGGGATTGCGGGTCATCCCGTGCTCAAGACTCCGCACCTCGATCAACTCGCACGCGAGGGCGTGCGGTTCACGGAAAACTGCGTGACCACGTCGATCTGCTGGGTCAGCCGCGCCAGTCTTTTCACGGGCCAGTGGCTGTCGCGCAACGGGTGCGCACCGGCTGGTCCGTTCACGACTCCCTGGGACGAGACCTACCCCGGGCTTCTCCGCGCCCGCGGTTATTTCACCGGCCACGTGGGCAAGTGGCACAACGGCACGTTTCCCGCGGAACGATTCGACTACGGCGCCGGCCGCATCACCCCGATGCGCCACTGGCTCAAGCAGCCCGACGGCACCGGGATTCACGTCACGAAGAAGAACGAGGACGACGCGATGGAGTTCCTGCGCACGCGACCGCGGGAAATGCCCTTCGTGCTCACCCTCGCGTTTGTCGCGACTCACGCCGAGGACCAGCACCCGAAGCAGTTCCTGCCGCAGCCCGAGAGCATGGCCCTCTACCAGGACGTGACGGTGCCCGTGCCGAAGACCGCGACCGAGGAACACTTTCGCCGGCTGCCGCCCTTCATCGCCACGGAGAAAAACGAAGGCCGCAACCGCTGGAGATGGCGCTTCGACACGCCCGCACGCTACCAGGAGTACATGAAGAACTATTACCGCATGGCCACCGAGCTCGATGCGGTCTGCGGTCGCGTGCTCGCCGAACTCAAGGCCCAGGGCGTGCTCGATCGCACGCTGGTCATCTTCACCGGCGACAACGGCTACTTCCACGCCGAGCACGGACTCGCCGACAAGTGGTATCCCTACCAGGAGAGCATCCGCGTCCCGCTCATCGTGCGCGATCCGCGGCTTCCGCTCGCGCAGCGCGGTACGACGCACGATGCCTTCACGCTCAACGTTGATCTCGCCCCCACGATCCTCGCCGCCACCGGCACGACCGCGCCGGCCCGGATGCAGGGACGCGACCTCTCGCCGCTCTACCTTGCCCCCACTCCGCCGAAGTGGCGCGACGAGTTTTTCTACGAACACGCCACTGTCCGCAGCATCGACTTCATCCCGTCGTCCGAGGCCCTGGTGCGCAAAGACGTGAAGTATATCTATTGGCCCGACTTTCAGCATGAGGAGCTCTTCGACCTCCGCGCCGATCCCCTGGAGGAGAACAACCTCGCCGCGGCCCCCGAACGCGCCACCCAACTCGCCGCGCTCCGCGCCCGTTTTGCCGAGCTCAAAGCCGCCGCGAAGTAAGGATCCCGATCTTGACCGCGGATGACGCGGATCACGCGGATGGCGGCCAAGGCAGCAGATGAATGCGCCAGCCTCATCCGCGGTTAACCTGCCTTGGATTTTCCTGGTTTCCTGGCTTCAGGCTCACCCCAAATCCCCGGAATTAACCACGAAGGCACAAAGACACGAAGGGTCTGAGCTCCTCGGTGTCTCGGTCGTTCAGCTGGCTTGGGCTCGATGCCCAATCGACCACCCCGGAGTTAACCATCGAGGCACCGAGACACCGAGCGGCCGGGTTTCTCTTCGCGCCTTCGTGTCTTCGTGGTTCCACCGGCTTGGTCCGGATGCATCCCGGCTTCACTCGGCAGCCAATCCCCGGAGTTAACCACGAAGGCGCAAAGAGCTGGGAGTTCTTCTCAGTGCCTCGGTGCTCGGTGGTTCAACTGCCTTGGGCTCGATGCCCCAGTCCACCAATCCCCTGAGTAAACCACCGAGGCACCGACAGGCCGGCTTCTCTTTGTGTCTTCGTGATTCCACCGGCTTGGTCCGGATGCTTGCACGCGAGTTCATTCGGCGTTTCCTTCGTCCAACGCCCCGCCGCCTGTGCTGCTCCCGCGCCAGCTCACCCTGCTTCTTCTGACCGCGACGCTCGCGACCACCGGAAGCCTCCTCGCCCAAAGTTTTCGCAGCGGCGGCATTCGGGGCTCGGCGGAGGACTGGACGGACGAGGACGAGGTACGCACGGCCCGCGAGGTCATGCCGCGAACGTTCCAGCTTCCGCCGTGGGAGAATCCGCGCGGGTTCGAGAAGGACGTCTTCACGTTTGCCCGCGTCATTTTCCAGACGGATCCGCAACGCCCCGGCGATACCGGATTCGGTGGCCGGCTCCGCCGCGGCTGGGCGGTGGATTTTCCCGACGCCGATCTCAATTTCTCCTACCGCCTCCAGCAGATGACCTCGCTGCGCGTCGATTCCGACGGCCGCGCCCTCAAGCTCACGAATCCGGAGCTGTCCGACTTTCCCTATCTCTTCATGACGCACGTCGAGCGCATGGCGCTCGGCGACGAGGAGCAGGGCATCCTGCGCCGGTACCTGCTCAATGGCGGCGTCCTCCTGGTGAACGATTTCTGGGGCGCCGCGGCCTGGCAGAATCTCGTGCGCGAGATGCGCGAGGTGCTGCCCAACCACACGTGGATCGACCTCCCTCTCGATCACCCGATCTATCACTGCGTGTTCAACCTCCGCGGCCCGATGAGCGAGCTGCGCGTGCCCACCATCCATCGTTGGAACACGGACTACGAACCGGGCAACCCCAACTCCAATCCCACCTCCGGCTACCGGGGAGAGGGCTACGAGACGATGCACATTCGCGCGCTGCTCGACGACCAGCAGCGGATCATGGTCCTCGCGATCCACAACTCCGACGTGAGCGACGGCTGGGAACGCGAGGGCGAGAACGCCGACTACTTCGCCCTCTTCTCCGAACCGCGCGCCTACCCGCTCGGCATCAATATCGTTTTCTACCTCATGACCCATTAGGCGGGCCGGCGCCCAGCGCCGGGCCTACATCAATGGCATGTTCTCGGCTGAGCCGTGGCATGGGTCTCCTGACCCATGATGGATTTTTGAAGTCTGTTTCACGGGTCGGGAGACCCGTGCCACGCCGGGTCCTCCACTCGCTCACGCTCGCAGCCACTGATGGGCGTGAGTCCATTTTGGGATTCTTGTCGCCACCCTTGA
>CAINHV010000003.1 GCA_903848965.1 uncultured Opitutia bacterium
CAAGACCGACCTCGTCACCCCCGCCGAGCTCGATGCCATCGAGGCGCGGATCAAGTCGATCAACGCCGTCGCCCGGGTCCACCGCACCCAGAATTCCAATGTCCCGCTCGATCAAGTGCTCGATGTCGGCGGCTTCAACTTGAGCCGTGCGACCGAGCTCGATCCCAAGTTTCTCGAACCGGAGTATCCGTTCGAGTGGGCCGGCGCTTATCCTCTGCCCGCCGGCACGCACGAGCTGGTCATCGGGCATGACGACGACAGCCACGATCACGGGCCTGAGCATGGGCACGATCACGGTGCCGGCGATCACCACCATCATCACCATGGCAATCCCAACGAGCTCGATGTCGTCGTGCTGCCGGTCAAGTCCCTCGACGCCGCGGACCTTGCGGCGGCGCGTGATGCCGCGACGCTGATCTTTTCCGACTGGGAGTCACGCACGCCGGCCGGCCAAAGCATCGCGCCGGGTGCGACACTGCACCGGCTGTTGCTCGCGGACGGCCACGGCCACTTCAAGTTGCAGATCAAGGAGTCCGGCCAGTTTCTCGTGTTCGAGCAGTGCGGGCATGACCCGCTGCACATCCACGTCGCCGGCGACACCGTGAAGCCAGTCTGGCAGGAGGATTTCCATGCCGCCCATGAGCACACGGAGGGCGTGAGCTCCGTCGGCATCAGCACGCCCGGCGACCTCGACAGCAAGAAGCTCAACGATTGGATCAGCACTCTGCTGCGCGTGAAGGGCGGCGACATCTATCGGATGAAGGGCGTGCTCACGGTCAAGGGATCGAACAAGCGGCTCGTCTTCCAAGGGGTCCACATGCTGTTTGACGCGAAGTTCGATCGCGAATGGAAGACTGGCGAAGCGCGGACCAACACCCTCGTCTTCATCGGCAAGAACCTGGATCGCACGGGGCTCACCGAGGCGTTCAAGTCCTGTTTGGCGTAAGCCGGAGCCCAACGGGTGAAGCAGCTGCCTTTCCGTCGCTGCGAGCGTGAGCGAGCGGCTGCGCGACATTTCTTAGCGAGTGTCTAAAAAAGGTGACTTCTCTCACTGCGGTGGGGCTGTCGCCACGAGCGCCCGCGAGTGGATGAAACGCCCGTCGTTCCACTCGCTGGCGCTCGTGGCGACGGACGGCGGGAAGTCCCAGACCCTCGCGCGAAGGGCCACAGGCCTCGACCACCCTCCCCGCTTTACGTTAAATCCAAACCGGGCTCGCCGGACGTGGACCGGGCAGGTTGAAACGCCGGCGATTACCTGTCGTCCGATCCGGCGGCGCGATCAGCGCGGCCGGGGCAACGGACCTTTCCGCTTCCGTCCCGCGAAAAGGCCCGCAGGCTCGACGCCAGAAAGGTAACGCTCCCCATGACCCCTCTCGTTTCCCGCCGCCATTTTCTCACCGCCGCCGGCACCGGACTGCTCGCCGCGACTGTCCCTTCGTCACTGCTGGCTGCCGCCTCGCCGGGCCGCGCGGATCGACTGACCCGGATCGAATTGCTCCCGATCCGCGCCACCGAGCGAACGGTCTGGCTCTTCGTCCGCCTGCACACCGCCTCCGGACTCTCCGGTCTCGGCGAGGCTTCGGATGCCTTCGGTTATGCGGGCACCTCGCGGGCGGATGCCGCCCGGATGCAGGCCGAGTTGAACGCCTATTTCTCGCTCGTGGAGGGACGTTCGCCGCTCGACATCGCGTTCTACCGGAGCGCTGGGCTGGCCCGCGCCAAGGCCGGCGGATTGTTTGCCGCCACGGCCTACAGCGCGATCGAGCAGGCACTTTGGGATCTCGCCGGCCAACTCGCGGGGCAGCCGACCTACAATCTCCTCGGCGGCAAGGTGCGCGATCGGCTCCCGGTCTACGCCAACATCAATCGCGCCACGAAGCCGCGCACCCCCGCCGGTTTCGCCGCCTCCGCGCGCCGCGCCGTGGCGGACGGCTTTCGCGCCCTGAAGCTCGCCCCTTTCGACGGTTTCAAGCGGGCTGACTTTCCCCGGCCCTCCCAGGCCCAGCCCGTGCTCGATGGGATCGACTGCATTGCGGCCGTGCGGGACGCCGTGGGAGCGGACGTCCAAGTCATGGTCGATGCCCACAGCCTGTTCGACGTCCCGCTCTCAATCGAGGTGGCTCACCGGCTATTGCCGTACCAGCTTTCCTGGTACGAGGAGCCGGTCGCACCCGAACTGGTGGCCGAGACCGTCGCCATCCGCCGCGGCATCCGCCAGGAGATGGCCGGCGGCGAAACGCTGTTTCAACTGCAGGGATTCTCGGCGCTGAGCGAGAGCCGGGGAGTCGAGGTGATCATGCCGGACGTGAAGCACTGCGGCGGCCTGCTCGAGCTCACGCACATCGCCGCGCACGCCGCACTGCACGGTGTCGCGGTCGCTCCTCATTGTCCCAGCGGGCCGGTTTGCTCAGCCGCCTCGATCCAGGTCTGCGCTGGAATGCCCAACTTCCGCTTGCTCGAACTGCAATGGGGCGAGGTGCCGTGGCGCGGCGAAATCCTGACGCCGCCGGAGACCTACGTGCATGGCGAGATCGCGGTGCCCACCGGCCCCGGCTTCGGAGTCGCGCTCAATGAGGACCTGGTGACGAAATACCGCCTGTAGTTTCGAAACATCCAGAACCCACCCATGCCCTCCTCGCTTCGACTCCTGACTTCCGCGCTTCTCATCCTGCTCGCCCTGACCAGCTCCGTCCTGGCGGCGGCGCCCGGTCTCAGGGCCCTGCTAGTGACCGGTCAGACGAATCCCTACCACGACTGGAGGAAGAGCACGCCGCTGATCAAAAAATATCTGGAGCAGACCGGACTGTTCACCGTCGACGTGGCGACGACACCCGCGCGCGGCGAGGACATGTCCGTGTTTCGCCCGAAATTTTCCGACTACGCCGTCGTGGTCATGGCCTACGAAGGTTCGGAGTGGCCGGCGGCCACGAAGGACGCCTTCAACACCTACATGCTCAACGGCGGCGGGCTCGTCTCGATTCACGACACCGACAACGCCTTCCCCTATTGGAAGGAATGGAACGAGATGATCGGCGTCGGCGGCTGGGGCTTCAAGCCGGACGGCAACATCGGCGCGCGCGACGAAACGTGGGGGCCGAAGATCCGCTGGCGCGACGGCCGGATGGTTCTCGATCACACGCCCGGCAAAGCGCAGCACCCGAAACCGCCGTACGATTACCCGGTCACCGCGCGCACGCCCGACCACCCGATCATGAAGGGACTGCCGCCAATCTGGATGCATGCCCGTGATGAAATTTATAGTCAGCTCCGCGGCCCGGCGAAGAACGTCACCGTGCTTGCGACAGCCGTGCCCGATCCCGCCAAGGCCCCTCCGGCGACCGGCGAGAACGAACCGGTGCTCATGACAATCAGTTACGGTCAGGGGCGGGTCTTCCACACCACGTTTGGCCACGTGGCTCCGGCAGACACGGCGCCTTACCCCGCCCTCGATTGCGTGGGCTTCATCGTTACCCTCCAGCGCGGCACCGAATGGGCCGCGACGGGCCGGGTCACCCAAGCCGTGCCCGCCGACTTTCCCACCGCCGAGACTGTTTCGCGGCGTTAAC
>CAINHV010000004.1 GCA_903848965.1 uncultured Opitutia bacterium
GTGCTCGAAACGCACTTGGGCTGGGCCTGCAAAAAGCTCGGCATCAAGGTGGCCACGCCTGTCTTCGACGGCATCCCCGAGAAGAAGGTGCGACAGTACCTCAAGGACGCGAACCTCCCGTCCTCCGGCAAGAGCCCGCTTTACGACGGTCGCACCGGCGAGAAGATCGATCAGGAGGTCGTCGTCGGCTACATCTACATGATGAAGCTGAACCATCTCGTGTCGCACAAAATCCACGCGCGGGCGGTTGGTCCGTACTCGCTCGTCACCCAGCAACCACTGGGCGGCAAGGCTCAGTATGGCGGTCAGCGCTTCGGCGAAATGGAAGTGTGGGCGCTCGAGGCCTACGGTGCCGCGCATACCCTCCAAGAACTGCTCACCGTCAAGTCCGACGACGTGCAGGGCCGCACCAAGATCTACGAGTCCCTCGTCAAGGGCGACAACACGCTGCAGGCCGGCACGCCGGAATCCTTCAACGTCTTGATCAAGGAAATCCAGTCCCTCGGCCTCGACATCAAGCTCCAGAAACGCGACGCGCTGAGCTTCGGCTCGTGAGCCGCCTGCGCCGTCCCGTCATCTTCAGAAATATTAGGGAGACCCTCACATGATTCAACCCGCCGACACTGCCGCCTCCACCCGTGACCAAGCCCGCGACGCCATGGGCTTCGAAGAAGGGGCCGCGTTTGATTGCGTTTCCATCACCGTCGCTTCGCCTGACGTCATTCGCAAATGGTCGAAGGGCGAGGTTAAGAACCCGGAAACGATCAACTATCGCACCTTCAAGCCCGAGCCGGGCGGCCTCTTCTGTCAGAAGATTTTTGGCCCGGTGCGCGACTACGAGTGCGCCTGCGGAAAGTACAAGCGCATCAAATACAAGGATGTGGTATGCGATCGCTGTGGCGTCGAGGTGACCATCGCGCGCGTCCGTCGCGAACGCATGGGCCACATCGAGCTGGCGGTGCCCGTTTCCCACATCTGGTTCCTCAAGAGCATGCCAAGCCGCCTCGGCCTGCTGCTGGACATGACCGCGCGTTCGCTGGAGCGGGTCATCTACTACGAGAACTACATGGTCGTCGATCCGGGCAAGACCCCGCTCGAGATGAAGCAGCTTCTCACCGACACCGAGTACCGTCAGGCGCTCGATGAATACGGTGACGACTCCTTCGTGGCGAAGATGGGCGCCGAGGCCGTTCGCGATGCGTTGGTCAAGACCGACATGGAAGCCACCGTGGCCGAACTGCAGGAGCAGATGCGCGCGACGAAGTCGAAGCAGATCAAGAAGAAGCTCTCGAAGCGTCTGAAGGTCATTCAGGGTTTCATCCACTCGAGGAGCCGTCCGGAGTGGATGGTCCTCGAAGTGCTGCCGGTCATCCCGCCGGACCTGCGTCCGCTCGTCCCGCTGGAAGGCGGACGCTTCGCCACCTCCGATCTCAACGATCTCTATCGTCGGGTCATCAACCGCAACAACCGCCTGCGGAACCTGATGCAGCTGAAGACGCCCGATGTGATCATTCACAACGAAAAGCGCATGCTGCAGGAGGCCGTCGACGCCTTGTTCGATAACGGCCGCCACGGCCGTCCGGTCACGGGTGCGGGCAATCGTCCCCTGAAGTCCCTTTCGGACATGCTCAAGGGCAAGCAGGGTCGTTTCCGGCAGAACTTGCTCGGCAAGCGCGTCGATTACTCCGGCCGCTCCGTCATCGTCATTGGTCCCGAGCTCAAGCTCCACCAATGCGGTCTGCCCAAGAAGATGGCGCTCGTGCTCTTCGAGCCGTTTATCATCCGTCGGCTGAAGGAACTCGGCTTCGTGCATACCGTTCGCGGTGCGCGCAAGATGATCGAGAAGAAGTCGCCTGAAGTGTGGGACATTCTCGAGGAAGTTACCAAGGGCCATCCGGTGCTGCTCAATCGCGCGCCGACGCTCCATCGTCTTTCGATTCAGGCCTTCGAGCCAATTTTGATCGAGGGTGAGGCCATCCGCATTCACCCGCTGGTGTGTACGGCCTACAATGCCGACTTCGACGGTGACCAGATGGCCGTCCACGTGCCGCTGTCGCTCGAAGCCATCATGGAGTGCAAGCTCCTCATGATGGCCACGTCGAACATCTTCTCGCCGTCGTCGGGCAAGCCGATTCTCACGCCGTCGCAAGACATCGTTCTCGGGGCCTATTATCTCACCATCGAGCCGCGTACGAAGCCGACGAAGAATCAGCGCGTGCCGCTGTTGAGCGGTCTTCATGAAGTGCTGTACGTCAAGGCGGACGGCGCCCTGAAGATGCATGACTGGGTCGACGTTCCCAATCCCGACTACAAGCGCGAAACCATCTTCGGCGATACCAAGCGAAAGATCGTTCGCACCACCGTCGGCCGCGTGATCTTCAACCAGATTTGGCCGGAAGGCCTCGGCTTCGTGAATTTCCCGGTGCCGAAGAGCAAGCTGGGTGATCTGATTCTCAACACCTACAAGATCTCGGGCAACCAGATCACGGTGGAGACCCTCGACAAGCTCAAGGAACTCGGTTTCCAGACCGCGATGCAGGCCGGTATTTCGATCGGCATCGACGACATGATCATTCCCGATTCGAAGAAGGACATCGTCGCCGATTCCCGCAAGAAAATCACCGAGGTCGAAGCCCAGTTCAACAAAGGCATCATCACCGACGGCGAGCGCTACAACAAGGTGGTCGATATCTGGACCGGCGCGACCGACAAGATCGCGAAAGAGGTCTTCGCCAAGCTCGAGAACAACGATGGCAAGACCGAGGTAAACCCGGTCTACATCATGATGGATTCGGGCGCCCGCGGCAACAAACAGCAGGTGCGCCAGCTCTGTGGCACCCGCGGCCTCATGGCCAAGCCCTCCGGCGAAATCATCGAGCGTCCGATTCTCTCCTCGTTCCGCGAGGGGCTGACCGTGCTCGAGTACTTTATCTCCACGCACGGCGCCCGCAAGGGACTCGCCGACACCGCGCTGAAGACCGCCGATGCCGGTTACCTGACCCGCAAGTTGTGCGACGTAGCCATGGACGTCATCATCGCGGAGGACGACTGCGGTTCCCGCGATGGCGTTTGGAAGAAGGCCATCTTCGAAGGTGACGATGAAATCGTTGGCCTAAAGGAACGGATCATCGGGCGCTTCTCGAGCGACGACGTCCATAACCCCATCAATCCGTCCGAGGTGCTCGTCGGATCCGGCGAACTCATCACGGAGGAAATGGCGGCCCGGATCGACGAACTCGGCCTCGAGCGGGTCAAGGTCATGTCTCCGCTCACGTCTGTCACCAAGGGTGGGATCGACGCGAAGTCCTACGGCATCAATCCCGCGACCAACAAGGTCGCCAAGATCGGCGATTCGGTTGGCATCATTGCCGCCCAGTCGATCGGCGAACCTGGCACCCAGCTTACGATGCGTACGTTCCACATCGGTGGCGTCGCTTCCGGCGGCTTCAAGACGCCCGAAATTCGCGTCCGGTCCAGCGGGACCGTGAAGTATCGCGCGCTGCGCTTGGTCGAGGCGGCCGACGGCGGCTCCATCGTGCTGAACAAGACGGGCACGATCCAGGTTCTCGATGCCGACGACAAGGAAGTGGAAGTCTACAATATCGTCGTCGGTTCCTTCCTTCATGTCGGCGACGGCGAGAAGATCGAGAAGGGCGCGGTCCTCGCGCAGTGGGATCCCTATAACATCCCGGTTTTGTCCGAAAAGGGTGGCAGCCTGCACTTCAAGGACATGATCCCGGGTGTAACCGTGAAACGCGAACTCGACGAATCGTCGGGCCGCATCGCCACGGTCGTCATCGAGCACAAGGAGGATCTCAATCCCCAAGTCGAAATTCGGGACACCAAGAACAAGCCGATCGCGGCCTATTCGATCCCGGTCGGCGCCCAGATCGCGGTTAACGAAGGCGACACGATCGCACCCGGCGCCCTCCTCGCGAAGACGCCGCGCCAAGCCTCGAAGACGAAGGACATCACGGGCGGTCTGCCCCGCGTGGCCGAACTCTTCGAAGCCCGTCGTCCGAAGGACGCCGCGGAAATGTCACGCATCGATGGGGTGGTGTCATTCGAAGGCACCGTCCGCGGCAAGCGGAAGCTGGTCGTGAAAAACGAGGAGACGCAGCAGGAAGAGGAACATCTGATCGCCTCCGGCAAGCACATCATCGTGCAGCCCGGTGACGTCGTGCACAAAGGTCAGCACCTCACCGAGGGCTCGGCCGACCCGCACGAGATTCTCGAGATCCTCGGGCCGTCGGCGCTCTACGATTTCCTCATCTCTCAGGTGCAGGAGGTCTACCGCCTGCAGGGCGTGACGATCAACGACAAGCACATCGAGATCATCATCCGCCAGATGCTCCGCAAGGTTCGCATCACCGACCCCGGTGATACCGAAAACTTCTGGGGCGAACAGGTGGATCGCGCCCAGTTCCTGGCCGAAAACAAGCGAATCGAGGAAGCCGGCGGCAAGCCTGCCGAAGCCGAGCCAATTCTGCTTGGCATCACGAAGGCGTCCCTCGAAACCGAGAGCTTCATCTCGGCTGCCTCGTTCCAGGAAACGACGCGGGTTCTCACCGACGCCTCGACGCTCGGCAAGGTCGATCTGCTCAAGGGCTTCAAGGAAAACGTGATCATGGGCCATCTCATTCCGGCGGGCACGGGCCTGCCGAAGTACAAGCAACTCAAGATCTCGCTCCCGTTTGGTGCCGAACTTCCAGTGGAAGACGGACGGCCGTCGGAGGCCAACGCCGGCTGATTCCGGAATTGCCCAGCTTTCTCGAGCCGCGTTCACGTCTGTGACCGCGGCTCTTTTTTTGCCCAGGAAGTGGAGTGGGGGTTTTAAAATGGCCTTGTCTTCCTTGGGTGATTTGCCGGTTTCCCAAACCCTCCCGCCGGAAAATAGAGGTAGAGCCTAGCTCCATCTGCTCTTGCGCCCGGCCCTTTGACCGATCGTTCCCCCCTCAACAACGGCCGACGAATTCCGGATTTGCCGATCGGAACGACAGCCACGAGTCCCGTAAGCGAAGAAGCAGGCGAGACCGTTGGGACAAATTCTGGGTGCACAGCGAATTCTTCTTGAGTAATCGGATTGGCCCCTAACTGTTAACCCTCCTTTCCCTCCTGACCGCGCGTTGTCGGCTCACACCGAGAGCGCTTTTTCATTCGCGAAGCCGTCGGAAAAGTCGGTTTTCGCGAGACTCATTATTTTTTACCAGAAAGTTCTTGCCGAGCTTTAGGCGAAAAGTAGCGTTCACCTCTTTTCGTTAATTTCACGTCTCCAAGTACCACTCTCTTCGTATGCCGACCATCAACCAACTCGTGCGCAAAGGCCGTCGCAAGGTGCGCA
>CAINHV010000005.1 GCA_903848965.1 uncultured Opitutia bacterium
CCGAGTGACAACTGCTGCAAGAAAGCCGAGGTATCCTTTGGCTCCGGCCGCTTCTTATCCTTCGGAGGCATCTCGCCATGCTGGATCCGATCATGGACTTTCACCCACGTGGAGAAATTGGCGGCGTCACCCGGGATGACCGTCAGCGTGGTGAGGTCGAGACCGCCCTCCTTGTCGACGTCGTTGTGACAGGAAGAACAATGGCGGTCGGTAAAATCGGCCAACTGCTGGGTATCCAGCAGCGCGGCGCCGCGGGCAGGCAGAACACAAAGGGCAATTGCGAGGCAACTGAATGCCATGTGGCCAACCGTCGCAGCAGGGGAACTGACTTTGGCGGAACTCATATATAGAATGGGGCTACGCGCCGTCCGGCGCCAGAGGCGAAAAACAGATGACTGCCGTCATGAGAGAGTCAATAGGTCGCCGCCCATCCCGACCCTCAGTGTTCGCCCAGGGCCCACCGAATTCCGTTAAGCAGCAGCGTGCGAAAGTGCGGCAGCGGGTCGTCGAAATCAGCGGGGTGGCCCATCGAGGTGTAGAAGACCCGGCTTTCGCCGGCCATCCGCACCCAGGCAATCGGTTCCACCCGGCCTTGCACCGTACCCTCCAGCAACACCGTCGCCCGACGATCGAGTAGCGGGGCGCTGAGATACTGATTACCCCCACTTTGCCAGGTGGCCGGCAGGCCGCGGACGATTGGATGGTCGCGGGAAGCCGGAACCACCTTGACTCCCATTCCTCCCGCGCCGCCGGCATAGCCGCGATTTTCGGCGCCCAGCACGTCCGCCACGAATTCATACCACGGGATGTGTCCGGGGAAAAAATCTCCACGAACCGCAAAACCGTGATTGGCGGTTTTCAGGGCCACGACGGGTTTCCCCGCGTTGAGGTGGTTCTTGATCGTCATCAGCTGTTCCGGCGGCAGACCCAGGCGGCGGACGAATATCACCAGCAGATCGGCCTTGGCGACCGCGTCGAATCCACGGGCAAAACTGGCCTTCGAGTCGGGCATCGTCGCCGTGAGGACCGTGGTTTGGTAGCCGTGATCCTTCTTCAGCATCTCCGCAAACGGCGGAATGGTCCGGCCGGATTCGTAGCTGTTGGAGTCTTCCTGACTGCTGACGAGGAAAACGATCTTGGCGCCGGGACGCGCCGCCGACTCCGCCGCGTGGGAAACGGCCATCGGCTGGAGCAGGGCGATCGCCCAGACGAGGAAACAGGCAGACTTCGCAGGGAAAAATGTGCTGATTCGCATGTCCCGAACTTGTGGAGCGCGCGTGGGCGCGGCAATCCGATATGCGCCGCTGGGGCCGAGGCCGGCAAGCGCCCCCGTCAGTACGTGAGTTCGATCTGGACCCAGATTTTTTTCACATTGGGGACGGTCTGGCTGTCACGGCGGAAATCGGCGTACTTGACCGTGCCCGTGAAGTTGCTGCCGAATTTCCGCGTCACCATGGCATTGAATTCGGTGCCAAGGTTGATCCCGGTCCGGTCAGCTTCATACCAGTGTTGAACGAGCGTCAGGGCGAGGGCCCCCGGCAGCGTGGCGGTCCCCCTGAGGTAGCTGTCGCGGAGACCGGCGGCAGGCGTCGCCAGGAAGAGGTCGGCCCAGCCGTTGAAGGCGTGCAGCGTGGCCAGCGGCGTCTTGAAACCGGTGTTACTGCCGGAACCGAGCACCTCGTGACCAAGCGTGAGGCTGCCGGGTTTGGCGATGAGGCCGGCCTCGAGAGCCGTGTATCCGGCCGAATAGTTGAGCGCACTACTGCCGTAGTCGGACTGGGTGGCGAACTCGGCGCGGTAGGCGAACTTTAGACCAGCGGCGACCGCAGTGTCGCCCACCAGGCTCGCGCCGTAGGTGACGCAGGAATTGGCGGAGTAGGCGGGCGCGCGGAAGTCGAGCAGGTAGGCGGAGCCGGTGAGCGTGCATCCGGGCAGGCCGGCGTAGCTGGCATTGAGCAGGTGGGACGCTGACTTCCAATAGCCCTGCGGATGCTGCCGGCCAAAGACCCGGTTGATTCGGTCGAGGTAGGCGTAGGTGAGCGTGGTCTGGTTGAGCGTCTTGTCCTGCACGACGAACGCGTCGAATGTCTGCATGTTCTGGCGCCAGCCGACGTCGCCAACGAAACGCGCGTTGTCGAGCACGAGACGCTGACGGCCGAGCGTGGATTTGGTTTTGCCCAGCGAGTAGGCAACCGTCGCCTGATTGAGCTCGGTGATTTCCGGATCGGCGACGACGGCCCGGCCGGTGCCGCCGGGGTTGAGGCCCGACTGGCTGTAGCGGTCGCCAGCGGCGGCGGTGATGTTTTCGGCTTCGAGGAGAAACGTCCAGCCGTGGAACGGGGCCGGCGTAAAACCGAGGCGGGTGCGGAGCGTGAGCGCATCGGCGTCGCGCAAATTGGTCTGTTCGACGCTTTCAAAGCGAAGGCGGGCATTCAGTAAAAACCTGCCCTCGGCCAGCGCCGCGGCGAAGTCGGCCGGCGGGGCCGCGCCGGCGACGATGGCGAAAAAAAGGAAACCGACGGTGCGACGTTTCATGCCGGGAGATGCTTGGGATCCCGGCCAAGGTAGCACTTCGGACCGCCGCCCGCCTTGACGCGCGTCAAGGCTGACCGGCCCCGGGCCGAAGTGCACCGCGAGAAGCAGTCCTTGGGGTCAGGACGCCAATCGTGAATCGAGAGAGGGTCGGAGACCCGTGCCACCCCGGAAGAGGGCGAACGATCCTCGCGTCTACCGGCCGATGCCCGAGGCCCGGAAACCGATTTCGCGCAGCTTTGGCAGATCGAGGATGTTGCGGCCGTCGAAGACGAAGGCCGGGTGCTCCATCGCGGCGAAAATCCGCGGGTAATCGAGTTGCTTGAACTCGTCCCACTCCGTCACGACCGCGAGCGCGTGGGCGCCACTGGCCGCCTCGTAGGCGGACTTCGCGATCACGAGCCGGGGATTGTCCACGCCCTTGCCCAGCACATCAGCCCGAATCTCATCGGCGGGGACCTTGGGGTCGTACACCACCACCCGGGCCTGCTCCGCGAGGAGATCGCGGCAGACGGAAATCGCCGCAGACTCGCGCGTATCGTTCGTGTCCTTCTTGAACGCAAAACCGAGCACGGCGATTTTCTTGTCTGCCACCGTGTTGAACAGCGACCGGACGATGCGCGCGGCGAAGCGGTGCTTCTGCCAGTCGTTCATCTTCACCACGCCCTCCCAATACGTAGCCACCTCAGGCAGCCCGAAGTTCTCGCACAGGTAGACGAGATTGAGGATGTCCTTTTGAAAGCAGGAGCCGCCGAAGCCGACGGAGGCCTTCAGGAACTTGGGCCCGATGCGCGAGTCCCGGCCGATGGCGTTGGCCACTTCGTCCACATCCGCGCCGGTCGCCTCGCACAGCGCCGAGATGGAGTTGATCGACGAGATGCGTTGCGCAAGAAAGGCGTTCGCCACGAGCTTCGACAGTTCGGACGACCAAAGATTGGTGGTGATGATTCGATCGCGCGGCACCCAATGGGCATACACGTCGACGAGGGTCTGGATCGCGACTTCGCCGCTTGGCGTCCGCTCGCCACCAATCAGGACGCGATCCGGCGCAATGAGATCGGCCACCGCCGTGCCCTCGGCCAGGAACTCCGGGTTCGAGAGCACCTCGAATTTGTGCCCATGCGCATTGGCGCTCAGGATGTCCTTGATCGTCTCCGCGGTCTTCACCGGGATCGTGGACTTCTCGACGATGATCTTCGGACCATTGGCGTGCTCCGCGATCGTCCGGGCCACTGACTCGATGAAGCGCAGGTCCGCGGCCCGGCCCGCCCCAACGCCGTAGGTCTTGGTCGGCGTGTTGACGGCGACAAAGATGATGTCCGCCGCCTTGATTCCCCCCGCCACGTCGGAGGAAAAATGGAGATTTCGTCCCCGGGTCTGGCGCACCACCTCATCGAGGCCGGGCTCGTAAATGGGCAGCGTGTCGGAGTTCCAGGCGGCGATGCGGGCCGCGTTCATGTCCACGACCCGGACTTCGATGTCGGGAGCCTTGAGGGCCATCATCGCCATCG
>CAINHV010000006.1 GCA_903848965.1 uncultured Opitutia bacterium
CCGACCAAAATCAATGTCGACCGGGTGACGAACACCGTAAACGCGTGGAACGCCCTGATGGGACCCACCGGTGCGCTGGCTACGCTTCGCCAAACGGCGGCGACGACAAACCGACAGATCCTGAACGGTTCGGCCGGCGGCCCGCTCTACACTTACAATTTGGCCACCGACTACCGGTTCCAAAAAACTTTCCTCCGCGGCGTGCGCGCGGGTCTCGCGGTCAATTACAAGGCCCGCTCGGTCCTCGGAGCCAAAACCAATGAGACGATCGCGGATCCGAACAATCCGAATCTGCAGATCGCGTCTCCCACTAACGACGCGAATAACTACCTGTATGGAAAAGGCTACTACAAGGGCGCGGCCAACTTCTCCTATACCTGGCGCCTGAAAGAAAGTGGCAAGTATACGCCCAAGACGATCCAGTTCGATCTGGCGATCGACAACTTGTTCAACTTGGACCAGGTCCTCGAATACAGCACGACGAGCAATTCCACTGCGAATTCCAACATCTTGGTGCCGCTGAACAACGATATCACCCAGCAGGCTATGATTCTCATTCCGGGCGCCTACAACTGGCAGCCGCCGCGGAGCTACACGCTGACGGCGAAGATTAACTTCTAAGCCAGCGAATAGACATTCGCCTTTCTCAAACCGGGAAGCCAAGTGCTTCCCGGTTTTTTTGTGTGGGCTCGAATTGCATTCCCAAACCGGAGGAAGGGCGCAGTTCCTCGACTGGCTCGGAACCCCGAGCTCGTCGAACGGGCGAGACTGCGCCCCTGCCTGCGCGTTGTTCCGCCCGATTGACCTCCCGGACCACGCGGAGGCCGGCCCTGCAAGTGTCCAGATCTGAAGCGAAATTAGTGTCAGTCCCGGCTCGCGGCTCTTGCCCGGGAGTTGGCGATGTCGGCGGGCGTCATCCGGTCCATCAGGCGTTTCGCCTGCGCCGGTTGTTGCTCACGGATGCGGCGCGAAACGGGCCCTTCGCCGGTGGCCTTGTTCGCTGCCGTGAACAGCCACGACAGGCCTTCGACATCATCCGGC
Organism: uncultured Opitutia bacterium; assembly: GCA_903848965.1. GTDB lineage: Bacteria > Verrucomicrobiota > Verrucomicrobiia > Opitutales > Opitutaceae > ER46. The sequence goes on from CAINHV010000006.1 coordinate 1,042, forward strand.
GGTGCAATTTCGTCTCTCGCCGAAAGCGCTCCCAGGGCCAGCATGGAGAGAACATTGCCGTCGTTGGCGGCGCGCCGGTACGCCGCCGCGGCCCTGGCGTAATCGATCGGCACACCGACCCCGTATTCGTGGCACATGCCGATGTTGTGTACCGCCGTGGGCTCCCCGCGGTCGGCCAGATCGGAGAGCAGCGCGAAAGCCCTCCCGGGTTCCGGCCTCCCGCCCAGACCCTGCGCATACAGATCGGCCAGCCGATAACCTGCATCCAGGTTTCCGCGTTGGAATTGTGCCTCGAAAATGGCGCGGGCCAGCGGGTAATTACCGGCCTTTATCTCTGCCTCGGCCTCGGTGAGGTCGAACTGGGCGGTTTGGCCGTTTTCCAGGAGACAGATGGCTGACAGGTAGTCACCCACGTATTCCTTGCGCCAATAGTGTCCGGTCCGCCGGTAGGTCGGAACGTCCGTAAACGTGAACCGGTAGCGTCGCATCCGAACCACGTTGGGCGGTCGATCGGCGAATGGATCGCCGGCGAACCGCGCCATGACCTCCGGGTGGCGGAGCAGGAGCTTTATCGCCGTGGCCGGGATGACCGAGATTTTGCCCTCTCTTCCGCTTTCCATGAAAACGGTGTTCTCGAAGCGGGGAAACCATGGCGCGGTAAAGTGGGGCGCGCGATCGACTGATTGCGGGAGATGCCGATATTGATAGGCGCGCCACGTCCGGCCACGGTCGTTGGACCCCTCGAATTCGACCATGAGATGCGCCGGGTGAAAATAGGCATAGAGATAATAGCCATTGGCGCTGCGGAGCGAAGATACGGACTTCATCGCCGAGGCGAGGCTGGGCGGGATCACTGTCTGCGGTAGTCCGCTGTTCAGGGCAAAATAGTAGAGCGTGAGGGAAAAATGCAGGCCGAGGGCGGCCCGCAATCCATATCGGGCCGGCGCCCCTTTCGACGGCGATCGGTCCGGATCCGGCCGGGCCGCGAGCGTCGTGCCAACTCCGCGCCAGCGAAGTTTGCTGGCGGCGACGGCGATCATCTGGTCGTCAAGCAACAGGAGACCCAATCCGATCGCCGCGGTATTAAGCCAGCCGAAGTTGCAGGTGAGTTGGATGCCGATTTGAAACGTGGTCCAAATCACGAACGCCCACCATCGGCCCCGCCGGCCTCCGAGCACGGCCAGCAACGGAGCCACGATTTCCGCGACGAACGTGAACGCGATCTCGAGCACGTGGTAGGCACGCGGCATCTGATGGATCCAATAGCCCAAGTAGGTCGGCGATGGACTCGTCTCATACATCACGTCCATCGCGGTGAGGTTCCGCCAGTGCGGGTCCTCGGAGACGATCTTGACCACCCCCGATCCAAACATGACGCGGAAAAGCAGCCATCGCATCATGAAGATCGTGATGGGGTGCGGTGGCGAACTGGCGCCTAGGCCCGGACGCACGCCGGCCGGCGCGAAAGGAATACACAGCAGTGCAGCCTCCAGCATGAGGCTGTCGAGTTGCGCGGGAGTAAACTCCCCCCACGCGCCGACAAACGAGAGGAAGGCCAGCCAGCAGACCGACAATGCCAGCCGCGGCCAGAGGTTCATGACGAGCGCGACCGCGGCGGCGACTCCGATCCAACCCAACGCGGTGATCATGGCGGCGCTCGAGTTCAGCCATAACAAGGTTGGCGCCCTGAAGAAGGCATCGATCGCGGAGTGGGTCGCGAGGGTCCGGAACAACGAGGCCGCGGGCGCCAGCCCCGTTGGACCGAGGATCGCCTTTCCCTCGGCCACGATCCCGGCGAAGACGAACACATACACGAGACCCACGGCGCGCAGGACCAACCAGCGGGACCAGAGGTGGGCGGCGCCTCCGCCGGTGGCAAATTCCACGAAATGCGTCCACGGCCTCGTCCAGGGGCTGGCCGTCGTTGCGACTGGCGCTGTCCCCTCGCAGCCGGTGCCGCGCTCGATGCAATCAGGCCCGCGGCCCATTTGATCCCGTACGTCAACGCGCTTCATCGTAATCCGCCATTCGTGCGTCTTGCCGGCCGAATCGTTCGGCGGCAAGCTCAACGGACAACCTGGTCTACACAACGCTAAACACCGCTCCACTTGCTCGCGGGATGACAGGGGATATCGAAACGCTCTTGGCGTTCTAAACATCTTCTTCGGCGTAGCCCGAGGAAGCCGGTCCCTGCATTTCCCGGTCGCCCGTGCGCTCCTGCGCCTACAAAAAAGCGCACCGGCGGAAAGCCGGTGCGCTGGAAGGGATGGTCCGGGAAGACGCCTTAGCTCTTCGCGTCGGCGGCCGGAGCGGCGCCCTCGGCGGGGGCGCTGACTGCGTCGGTGGCCGGAGACTCGGTCTTGGCGGCCTTCGGCTTCTTGGCCTTGGCGGGCTTGCGACCCTTGGACTTTTTGTAGCCCGGATCGTCCGCCTTCACCAATTCGATCAAGGCGAGTTCCGCCGCGTCGCTGATCCGCTGCGGACCGAGCTTGTAGATGCGGGTGTAACCACCGTTGCGGTTGACGAACTCCTTGTAGGTCTCGTTGAAGAGCTTCGTGATGGCCGTCTCGTCGCGGACGTCGGCGAGCGCCAAGCGGCGAAGATGAATCGCGTCCTTCTTCTCGGTCTTGGCGGCGGCCTGCTTGGCCTTGGTGATGACCTTCTCGACAAAGGGACGCAGGGCCTTGGCCTTGGTCAGCGTGGTCTGGATGCGGCCGTGCGTGATGAGCGAGGCAGCGAGATTGGAGAGCATGGCCCGGCGATGTTCGCGGGTCACTCCCAGTGAGGCGTGATGTTTATTGTGACGCATTGGGTTTCTTTTCTGGCGGCTCCCGATCGGCAATCCACTCGCAGCGTAGGGCGGCAGTGGACGGCGCGAGAGCCGAAATATTTTTGGTACTGTATTCTCGATTCGCCCGGAACCCGCACCTTTCAGCTCCCAGGAGCCGAGGCGCGCGGATCCGAAATCGGGGAGGCTCAGCCTTCCCGCTTGGTGTCGAGGAGGCGTTCGTCGAACTTCATGCCGAGCGAAAGGCCGAGGGCCTCAAGCTTCTCCTTGATTTCGTTCAGCGACTTCTTGCCGAAATTCCGGTACTTGAGCATCTCCTGCTCGGTCTTCATCGCCAGTTCGCCGACCGTGGTGATGTTGGCGTTGTTCAGGCAGTTCGCCGCGCGGACGGACAGCTCGATTTCGTTGACCGACATGTTGAGGAGCTTGCGGAGCTTGTTCTGCTCCTCGCTGACCTCAGACTGCTGATTCTCGAACTCGTAGGCTTCCTCGCTGACGCGATCGAAGACATCGAGGTGATGCTTCAGGATCGACGCGGCCTGCTTGAGGGAGTCATCCGGCGTGATGCGGCCATCGGTCCAAATCTCGAGGATGAGCTTGTCGTAATCGGTGAGCTGGCCGACGCGGGTCGCTTCGACGGCGTACTTCACCAGGCGGACAGGCGAGAACAGGGAGTCAATCGGGATGACCCCAATCGCCTGCTCCTCCTTCTTGTTGTCGACGCCGGGATAATAGCCGCGGCCGGTCTTGATCTCGATCTCCGCCTCGAAGGAGCGCTTCGAGTCGAGGGTGCAGATGACTTGGTCGGGATTGACGATCGTGATGTTGGCGTCGGCCTGGATGTCCGCCGCGGTGACGGGGCCGGCCTTGCTGGCCTTGATCAGGAGCGTGATCGTCTCGCGCTTCGTCGAGACGATCAGAATCTTTTTCAGGTTGAGAACGATGTCGGTCACATCCTCGACGACGTTGTCGATGGACTGGAACTCGTGGTTAACGCCGTCGATCTTGATCGAGGAAATGGCCGCGCCCTCGATCGAGCTGAGGAGCACGCGCCGGAGCGAGTTGCCCACCGTATGGCCGTAACCGGCCTCAAAGGGCTCGGCGATGAACTTGGCGTACGTGGCCGTGGAGCCTTCCTCGACCTTGGTGAGCTTGCTGGGGAGTTCGAACTTTCCGAGACGTTTAGGCATGGCGATGAGCGCTGACGTTGAGACGTGAGAAGTGAAGGTGGACGAAACCGATCGTTAGAAGCGGGAGTAGAACTCAACGATGATCTGCTCGTTGACATCCTGCGTCATCTCCGCGCGCGTCGGGAGGCGCACTACGGTGGCCTTGAAGGTCTCTGGGTTCATCGTCAGCCAGCCGGGAACGTTACGAACGCGGTTCTCTTCCAGGCAGCGGGTGGCCAACTGGCGGGAAGCCGGGGTGTTCTTCACCTCAATCTCGTCACCGGGTTGCACATTGTAGCTGGCGATGTCGACCTTGTGGCCGTTGACGCGGATGTGGCCGTGATTAACAAACTGGCGCGCGGCTGCGCGGCTCTTGGCGAGACCGAGGAGATAGACCGTGCTATCGAGGCGTGACTCGAGGAGCTGGAGGAAGCGCTCGCCGGTGACGCCGCGCTCCTTCTTGGCGATCTCGAACATGCGGCGGAACTGGCGCTCGAGCAGGCCGTAGATGTAGCGCAGCTTCTGCTTTTCGTTCAGGCCGACGGCGTATTCCGAGACCTTGCGACGGAGCTTGGCGCCGTGCTGGCCGGGCGGAAATCCGCGGCGTTCGAACGCCTTGCCGGAGCCGAGAATATGCAGGCCGAAGCGGCGGCTGATGCGAGTGGTGGGGCCGGTATAACGAGCCATGGCTTAAAAAGTCTGATGATTAAAAGTGAAAGGTGAGGCGTGGCGATTAGACGCGACGGCGTTTCCGCGGGCGGCAGCCGTTGTGCGGGATAGGCGTGACGTCGACGATCGAGGTGATTTCGAGGCCTATCGCCTGCAGCGCCCGAATCGCGGAGTCGCGGCCGAGGCCGGGACCAGATACGCGGATGACGATATCCTTCAGGCCGTGCGACATCGCATTGCGGGCGGCATCCTGCGCCACGATCTGGGCGGCGTACGCGGTGGACTTGCGGGAGCCGCGGAAATTGCACTTACCGGCAGTCGACCAGGCGATGACCTGACCCTTGTGGTCGGTGATCGAAACGATGGTGTTATTGAACGAGGCCAGGACGTTCGCGACTCCCGAGGTGACGTTTTTCGAGCCCTTGGCCTTGCGGACCTTGATCGTGCCGAGCTCCTCCTTGAGGAGATCCTCCGCGGTGGGCTGCTTGGCCACGCCACCGACCATTTCGACCGGCTTGGCAGGCGCCGGAGCGGGGGAACCCGCGGGCGCAGCGGTGCCATCGGCGGCCGGCTTGGCGGCCTTGTCCCCACCCTTCGGGCCCTTGCCCTTCTTTTCCACCGGGGCACCGGCGGGCGATGCAGCGGCACCGTCAGCGACGCTGGCGGCTTTGCTGGGCTTTTCTTTCTTCGGAGCAGACGTTTCTTCGGCCATGATCTTTTGGAGGGGCTGATTTCGGAGGGAGAGGCAGAGGAACTGCGCCGCTCCGACAGCCGGATGTAATTTTAGACTTCCTTGACTTTGGTGACACCAACGGTCTTGCGCGGGCCCTTGCGGGTACGGGCATTGGTGCTGGTGCGCTGGCCACGGACCGGAAGGCCGCGGCGGTGGCGGATGCCACGATAGCAATTGATGGCCTGGAGGCGCTTCAGGTTGGCCGCGATATCACGGCGCAGGTCACCCTCGAGGACCCACTTGTGCTCAGTGATCAGGTGAAGGATCTTGTTGAGCTGTTCCTCCGTGAGGTCCTGGGCCCGCATGTTGGCATCAAGGCCCGCTTCCTTGACGAGGATATCGGCCCGGCTGGGGCCGATGCCGTTGATGTAACGTAGGGAGTACGCGACCTTCTTTTTTGCGGGAATATCTACGCCGAGGAGACGAGGCATGGTGTGTGGAGGAGTTGAGTGAGGCGACCCGGCGCTTTCGCGCCAAGGGGCGAGCCGGAGGGCTCAGGTTGAAAATAATGGTTTCGGAAAAGTGATTGTCTTCAGGTTTTTGCCGCGGCTGCTCGCGGGAGGGTCAGAACTTCTGGCCCCTGCTCCGTGGTGAGCACGGTGTGTTCGAAGTGCGCCGAGGGCGATCCGTCGGCGGTGACGATGGTCCAGCCATCGGAGAGCGTCTTGGTCTTGAACCCGCCGAGATTGACCATCGGCTCGATCGCGAGGGTCATGCCGGGACGAATCCTGTCGCCGGTCCCCTTGCGTCCGAAGTTCGGAATTTCGGGCGGCTCATGCATCGAGACGCCGACTCCGTGGCCAACCATGTCGCGCACGACACTGAAGCCATTGGCTTCGACGTAGGTTTGCACAGCGGAGGAAATATCGCCGATGCGATTGCCGACTTGGGCAGCGCAAACGCCGAGTTCAAGCGCTTCGCGGGTGACGCGCAGCAATTTCTCGATTGCGGGGGTCACCCGACCAACCGGCACCGTGAAGGCGTTGTCACCGACGTAGCCGTCGTGCCAGACGACGATGTCGAGAGAAACAACATCACCCTCGTGGAGGATGCGGCGAAACGACGGGATACCATGCACCACCTCGTCATTGACCGAGATGCAGGTATGCGCCGGATAGCGGCGAGATCCGTGTTGATAACCGTAACAGGCGCTACGGGCTCCGAGGCGGGCGATGTGATCGCGTCCGGCCTCTTCCAAGTCCTGGGTCGTGATACCAGGCCGAACCAAGGGCTTGAGTTGCTCAAGCACCGTGGCGGCAATGGCACACGCCTCTCGCATCCGGACGATACCCTCTCGATTCTTGATTGGGATCGTCATAGACGGCAAGCCGCTCCCGCAGACGCGGGGGGCAATGCCCTTTCCGGCGAACCGGATAGGGAGAGAACGCCGGTCTCGAGGAGACCGAGCGTGCGATAGTGTTGGATGATGGCCTCGTGAGACCCGGGCCCGGCGACGATCACGGCGCTAAGGGCCTCGTCGCGGGCATCGAGCCATTCATCGAACACTTTGGCTTGGAGCAGCGTAGCCGGGAAGTCGGACAGGACAAATCCCGCATCAGGTTTGCGCGCAAAGAACCAGTGGCGCATGAGCGCCAGCGTGGTTGCTTCCTCCGCCGCGGGGTGAACCGGGCGGCGCGAAATCTCAGGCCCTTTCAGTCGGGCCGGAGAGACGTGC
>CAINHV010000007.1 GCA_903848965.1 uncultured Opitutia bacterium
CTCATCTTCGCGGGCGCCATCAGCGACTTCGTCAACCGGCACCCGACGCTGAAAATGCTCGCGCTGAGTTTTCTCATCCTGATCGGGGTCGCACTCGTGGGCGAGGGACTCGGCCAGCACATTCCGAAGGGTTATATCTATTTCTCCATGGCCTTCGCGGTCGGCGTCGAGATGTTGAACCTCAAGCTGCGGGCTAAGGATAAGGCGAAGAAGCCGGTCGAGCTGCACCAGCCCTACCGGTAGAAATTTTTCGGGAGTTTGCCGCCCGGCCGACAAATTCCTAGTGGGTGTCGCGGTGGTGAACCAGCCAACGTCGGGGCTTGGGTAAGCGGGCGCGACAATCGGACTTGGACTATCGGGCGTGGGCTAGGGGGCGTGGGACGCCGGGTGTGGACGAGCCTCGCCCCGACGAAGAATTTCGTGTTGGCGCCGCTCGTTCCCGGAGGGGCGCACCTCGTGTGCGCCCGAATCCCTGCCGAGGACGCTTCCGCTCCGAAGCGGGCGAGCAACCCCATTCCCCGCGCCCCGAGCGTGTTTGTCATCTAACAGATGACAAACCAGCCCCCGGATTTTGGGTCAGGCGAGGCACGACAGACGCAGGAAATGACGTCACAAGTGGGCCGTGGCCGTGGGAGATCTCAGAACGCTTGGGTGGATGGCCGACGGTCTGGCTGCCGCGGCCGGCGCCGTGGCCAGCGAGGTCGGACGGAAGTACAAGGAGTGGCGCTACGTGCCGCGCGGAAGCATTCCTCCCTGTGGCCCGCAGACGCCGCTCTGGAATGAACTCGCGGCCACCTTGCGCCGGCTGCTCCGCCGCCGTGGCGACAAAGTTCGCCTCGCCCGCTACCTCGGGATTTCTCGCCAGCGCTTGCATCTCCTGCTGGTGACCCGCACCGCCTACCCCGACGCCGAGCGAACCCTGCAACTGCTCGTCTGGCTGCAGGCCCGCCGCCGGGGGGTCGCCCTGGACCGTTAAGGTCAAACCGGCTGGTCGCTCCCGCAAATCGCAGCGCCGCCACCGTGTTTCGTCGGTCCCATTTAGTCATCTATCAGATGACAACCCCGTGTATTTCTGCGGTGCGGCGGACGCGGTTTGTCATCTAACAGATGACAAACATGCCGGGTTGACGGGAGCCTCGGCGGTGATCATCTCACACCTGAATTCTGAAATTGAGTGGTTCGTCGTGGCCCTGTCCGTGAGGACAGGGACTTCTCGATCGCTGGGCTTGAAGCCGTCCCGCTGCTCACGCAGCGGGCGACGAAGACAGAAGTCGGAATGACAGCCGAAGTCGGGTGTGGACGAGCCACGCCCCGACGAGGAATTTCGTGTTGGCGCCGCTCGTTCCCGCAGAGGCGCATCTCGCGTGCGCCCGCTCCTTTGTCGGCGGCGCATCCAATCAACCGGCGGGGCACGAGGTGGTCGTTGGTTTGTTGTCATCTATTAGATGACAAAAACGGTTGGGTCCGGGTCGAGGGAGCAGCTGCCGTCGCCATGGCGGCGTCAGATTTTGGCCGGCGGTCTCCAATTTCAATTTTCGGATCTCAAATGCCGCCCGTCCGCCCGTCCGCCGGTCGGAGACCGGCGCTACGGGAAAGCGTGCTTAGTGTTTCTTTTTTAACGCGGCGTTGAACCAGTCGTTCGTCACCGCGGGCGGCGGCGGTGGCGGCGTCATTGGCCGCGCTGCTCCGGGGGAGCGGGGGCCGGGCGCGCCGGTGCGCGGGGTCTTCGGGCCGATCTCGGGCTTGCTCCGCATCGACAGGGCGATCCGCTGGCGCGGGAGATCGATCTCCGTGACGGTGACCATGACTTTCTGCTGGGGCCGCACCACCGCGGCGGGATCCTTCACGAAACTGTCCGCGAGCTGGCTCACGTGGACGAGGCCGTCCTGGTGCACGCCGATGTCCACGAACGCCCCGAACGCCGTCACGTTGGTCACGATGCCGGGCAGTTTCATGCCGGGTTTCAGATCCTCGGGCTTATTCACGCCCTCGGTGAAACTGAACGCCTCGAACTTCTGGCGCGGATCGCGGCCGGGCTTGGCGAGCTCGGCCATGATGTCGGTCAGGGTCGGCAGACCGACGTCCGCCGTCACGTAGGTCTCGAGCTTGATCTTCGCGCGGAGTGCGGAATCGCGGACGAGGTCCGCCACAGTGGCGCCGAGATCGGCCGCCATCTTCTCGACCAGCGGGTAGCGTTCCGGGTGGACTGCACTCGCGTCGAGCGGGTTGACGCTGTCGCGGATGCGGAGGAAGCCGGCCGCCTGCTCGAAGGCCTTCGGGCCGAGCCGCGGCACGTCCTTCAGATCGGCGCGCGCCTTGAACGGGCCGTTTTCGTTGCGCCGGGCCACGATCGCCGCGGCCGTCGCGGCATTGAGTCCGGAAACATAACTCAGCAACTGCTTGGACGCGGTGTTAAGTTCGACGCCGACGCCGTTGACGGCGCTCACGACGGTGTCGTCGAGCGAGCGCTTGAGCGCGGGCTGATCGACGTCGTGCTGGTACTGGCCGACGCCGATCGACTTGGGATCGAGCTTCACGAGCTCGGCGAGCGGATCGGCGAGTCGTCGGCCAATCGAGACGGCGCCACGGACGGTGAGATCGTGATCGGGGAACTCCTCGCGGGCCACGTCGCTCGCAGAATAGATCGAGGCGCCGGATTCGTTGACCATGACCACCGGGATGGCTGGCGGCAGGCCGAGGGTGCGGATAAAGGATTCGGTTTCGCGACCGCCGGTGCCGTTGCCGACGGCGATGGCCTCGACGGCGAAGTACTTCACGAAGCCGGTGATCTTCTCGCCGGCCTCGGCGGGTTGGCGATCGGGATAGACCACGTCGTTGTGCAGCAGCTTTCCCTGGCGATCGAGGGCGACGACCTTGCAGCCCGTGCGGAAGCCGGGATCAATCGCGAGGACGGCGCGCTGGCCGAGCGGCGGCGAAAGGAGAAGCTCGCGCATGTTGGCGGTGAAAATCTTGATGGCGGCCTCGTCGGCCCGCTTCTTGGACTCGAGCCGCATCTCGGTTTCCATGGCGGAGCAGAGCAGCCGTTTGCAGGCATCCTGCACGGCGAGGACAACCTGATCGCCGGCGGCGGACTTTCCCTTTACGAAGAGCGACTGCACCGTGGCGAATGCGGTGGCCTCGTCCGGCAGTTGCACGCGCATCATCAGGAAGAGTTCCTTCTCGCCGCGGCGCATCGCGAGGACGCGGTGCGACGGTGCCTTGGCGAGCGGCTCGCTCCATTCGAAGTAGTCCTTGTATTTCGCGGCGTCGGGATGGTCGGCCTTGCCGTACATCACCTTCGACGAAATCACGGCGTCGCGCTGGTAAACGCTGCGCAGACGGACGCGGGCGTCCTGGTCGTCGCTCACGCGCTCGGCGATGATGTCGCGGGCACCGGCGAGCGCCTCCTCCACGTTGGCGATGGTGGACGTCACATTTTTGCCATCGTCGGCGATATACTCGCGCCCCACATAAAACGTGGCGGCCGCGATCGGATCGGTGGCGGCGTCCTGGGCGAAGAGGAGATCGGCGAGGGGCTCGAGGCCCTTTTCCTTCGCGATGGTGGCGCGGGTGCGCTTCTTCGGGCGAAACGGGAGGTAGATGTCCTCGAGCGCGGTGACGGTGTCGGCGGCGAGAATGGCCTTCTCCAATGCGGGCGTGAGCAGGTTACGCTCCTTCAGTGAGGCGAGGATGGACGCCCGGCGTTCGTCAACGGCCCGCATCTGCTCAAGGCGATCGCGGATCGCGAGGACCTGGACCTCGTCGAGTTCGCCGGTGACCTCCTTGCGGTAGCGCGAGATGAACGGAACGGTGGCGCCGCCCGCGAGGAGCTGCGCGGTGGCGGCGACCTGGAAGACCTTGACGTTGAGTTCCGCGGCGAGACGGAGAACGTGATCGGGATTGGGCTGGTCGGTGACCGCGGCGGCGACTTCGGACATGAAAGGAAAAACCGCCGAGCACAGCGGCTGGGGGCGGGCGTGCAAGGAGCATCTGTTGTCCAGGCCGGGCCCGGAGGAATCGAAACAGGAAGGCCGGGGAGATGGGGAAGCGGGCAGTCCACGGATCCGGATTGAGCCTGAAATCAGGAAGCCAGGATGCAGACGAACCATCCCAACACCCTCCTGACGGGGACCCATTCAGGGCACGACTTCGCGAGGCGCCCGAGCGCATCGCGAGATCCGGCTAGAATACCGCTCCGTTCGGCGCGCCAAGAGGGGATCTTCACGAATCCGGCATCTCGAGACGCATTCTTCCAATCGAAAATCGAGAATCCAAAATTCAAAATTCCGAATAGATGCTTTGCGCCCGCCGGGGAAATTTGGCGACGTGCTGTGAAACCCCGCACGCTCTCCCTCCGATGTCCGCCATCAATCGTTTCCTCCTCGAGAATTCGCTCCGAATCGCGTCGAACCCGTGCGTCAGCCCCGACTTCTGTCTCGACTGGCCTGCCCTCGCCGCCAAGGCAATGAGCGGCGATCGCGGAGTGAGCCGGTTTCCTAAAAGCACCTTCGAAACGAAGCAGGGACGATGGCTTCTGTTTGAAGACCAGGCTAGCGGTGACTGTGGCTGGGAGTTGGAGGGCAAGGAGGCTGCCCCCGACCTTCTCGATCGCGGAATAGGGGCCGACGCAGACCGCAGCCGCGTCATTTTCCCAGCGACTTTCGCGAACCTGCTGCAGCTCAAAAACCTCATCCAGGAGCACAATCCCGCGAGCACGATTTTTCCGACGGCGACGGAGCAGCTCGGGCGGAGCACGCTCGGGATCGGGGCGCGGTTCACCACGCTGCACTGGCCGGCGGTGGACTGGGCCATGAGTGCGCTGTCGCTCGGGGTGACCGCAAACCAGAATTCGATTCCGCGCGAGCTGGTATACGACGTCGACGTGATGCTCGCCGGGAAACTCGACACGGTGCCGTTCCCTTTCATCGGCACGAATGTCCCCGAGGGGCACCAGGGCCAGAGCGTCGAGGGCATGAGCCACGGTTGCGTGCTGGCGAAGCTGAAGACGGGCTTTCACCGCCGCGGGGTGGCCTGGAGTTTCAACGCGGATCACCAGCCGATCGGCGGCAAGTTCGATCACCGCGAGGACGCGCTCGTCGCCGGTTGCGTGCTGGCGAGCTACATCACCTTCGATCTTTCCCCCGAGCTCGCGCAGACAAAAACTCCCGACGACCCCATCGCTTGGGTTAAAGCCAATATCCCCGCCCCCTTGCTCGAAACCGTCCGAGCCCGGGTCACTTCCCTCGGCGCCGGCCGTCAGGCCGGAGCCGCCTTGGAATTGGACGAAGTCCAATTCCACCGGCTGCTGGCGTATGTCTGGCCGGCGCTGCAGAAGATGAAGCGGCGCGACGAGAAATATGCGTCGGCGCGGGCACGGTTGTTCACCACGGACGGGGGCCGGAGTTATCTGCGGGAACTGTCGATCGACGAGTTACCCGGCCTGACCACGCCGGAGACGACCGCGGTCATGCTCGCACTCTGCGAGGCGCTGGGGATGCGGATCCATTTCGTGGCGCCGGCGTTTGGCTTCCAGAAGAACATGCCGTTTCCGGACAACGCGGCGCTGCGGGCCCTGATCGAGCAGCAGTGGGGCGTCTGCCGGCAGTTTGGCGCGAGCATCGGGTTTCACTCCGGATCGGGAAAGTCGGCCGAGAATTACCAGGCGATGGGCCAGGTGACCGGCGGGCACCTCGAGATCAAGACGAGCGGGCGCTACACCTACGAGATGGGCCGCGCGCTGTTTGCGTCGCGGCATCCCGACGATCAGGCGCTGTGGCGCGATTGGCATAAGTTCACCCTCGAACTCGCCCAGGCGGGGTCGTTCAGCACCGACGCCACGGAGCAGAAGATGGCGCGGGTGTTCGTGGCGGATGCGCTGGCGAAGGCGGGCTGCGGGACGGATGTATTTGCCAATCCCA
>CAINHV010000008.1 GCA_903848965.1 uncultured Opitutia bacterium
AACATGACGTCCAACCGCGAGGATGCCGCCGATTTGACGCAGGATGCTTTCATCAAGGCATTCCAGTCCATCCATCGTTTTGGCGGACAATCCTCGTTTTTCACCTGGTTGTACCGGATTGCGGTGAACTCGACTTTGAGCCACTTGCGGAAGTCCCGGCTGCGGTCGTTCTTCAGTCTTGAGACGATTGATTCTGAAGCGCCGGTGGCGAAGGAAATCATTGCGGCTCTGACGGATAAAACAGGCGCCGAACGCGACTCCTACGTGCGCGAGCTCCAGGAAAAATTGAACGATGCGATGCTCAAATTGTCTACCAAGCATCGCACCGTGGTGACTCTTTTTGAAATCGAAGGCCTCAGCCACCAGGAAATCGCCGAGGTGATGGAGTGCTCGGTCGGGACGGTTCGCTCCCGGTTGCACTACGCGAAACAACTTTTGCAGGCTGAATTGCAGCCCTATATGAATCGATGAAGCAGGACCGCAAATCACCAGTCACTCTCGAAGAATTGCTTCGACTCAAACGGGCGGAACGCCCGGCGCCCGAATTTTGGGGGCAATTTGATCGTGAACTTCGCACCAAGCAGCTGGCCGCCCTGGTCGAGCAGAAGCCTTGGTGGCGGCAGTTGCCCCGTACCTTGGCGGGAATCACCCGGTATCGGTTTCCCCTCGGCGCGACCGCCGTGCTGGCCCTAAGTCTCGCCGCCCTGCGAGATAATCGTCCCGAGGTCGATTTCCCAGCTCTGGTGGTGCCGGAGATCCCTGGTCAGGTGGCCGCGCTGAGCATGGGCGCCACGAACGTCGAAGAGCATGTCCCATCGCTGGCAGAGGCGACGATGCTTCCTGCTTACACCGTTAGGGAGCCAAGCTTGGCAGCCGTCGAGGACGCCGCCAGCGAAGCGGATTACGCCTCCGGTCTGGCCCAGCGCGTTTCACTGTTGGTTGGAGTCACCGATTCTGGCATTCCGGACGGCATCGCGGCCAATCTTGCCGCGGCGCAGGCGGCCGAGCCGGTGATTGCGCGCAGCCTTCTCGGTGCTTCCCGGGGCTTCGAAACGCGGGCCCTCCCGCCGAAGTCTCGCGCCGTGGATCCCCTCGCTCAAATGACGCCCCCGAGCGAGGCGCGCCGCGCCCGGATTCAGTCGGCGATGGTGCTGATGAGTGCTCTTGAGGCGCCGGCTCGCACGGGTTCACGGATCATCAGCCAAATCTCTGACGACCGCCTCTACGACCAGCCGCACCGGCTGAAGGGTAGTGGCGATCGGCTTTCAATTAAGTTCTAAGCGCGACCAAACCGGTAAGTCCAAAGCCCCGCCGCACGCGGGGCTTTTGCTTTTCCGGCCCCCTGAGTAACCTGTCACCATGCGCGTCGAAAGGGATTCCATGGGCGAAATGCGGGTGCCCGAAGAGGCGCTCTATGGCGCGAGCACGCAGCGGGCGGTGCTGAACTTTTCGATTAGCGGCCGACCGTTGCCGCCGGCCTTCATTCGCAGTCTCGGTCTGGTCAAGCTGGCCTGTGCCCGGGCGAACGAGGAACTGGGACTGCTCGCTCCCGCGAAGAGCCGGCTGATCCAGCAGGTCGCGCAGGAAATCGCGGATGGCCGGCTCGACGACCAGTTTCCCGTGGATGTGTTTCAAACGGGTTCCGGCACCTCGACCAACACGAATGCCAATGAGGTGATCGCGAACCGGGCCTCCCAACTCACCGGCGAGCCGCTGGGCTCGAAGCGGCCCGTACACCCCAACGACGACGTCAACCTGGGGCAGTCGTCGAACGATGTCATCCCCACCGCCCTCCACGTCAGCGTCGCGGTGGCGTTGAGCACCCAGCTCGGACCGGCGCTCGATGCCCTGGCGGAGGCGCTCAAGCAGAAGGTTCATGCCTTTTCCGCGATCGTGAAGATTGGCCGTACCCATCTCATGGATGCGACTCCGCTCACCCTCGGCCAGGAGTTCTCCGGTTATGCCGCGCAGATCCGCAAGGCGTCAGAGCGGGCCGCCCGGGGCGTCGGTATTCTCGGCGAACTCGCGATCGGGGGGACGGCGGTCGGAACCGGAATCAACACGCATCCCGAGTTCGGCGCGCGGGTCTGCCGCATTCTCCGCGCCGAAACGGCCATCGAGTTTGTGCCGGCGGCCAACCATTTCGAGGCCCAGGGGGCGCGGGACGACTGTGTCGAGGTCGCGGGCATCCTCACCACGATCGCCGTGAGCCTGACGAAAATCGCCAACGACCTTCGCTGGCTGGGCTCGGGCCCGCGCGCGGGGTTGGGCGAATTGCGACTGCCGGCCATTCAGCCGGGTTCCTCGATCATGCCTGGCAAGGTGAACCCCGTGATGTGCGAGATGCTGGTTCAAGTCGGCCTCTACGTCCAGGGGCTCAGCCAGACAGTCGCACTCGCGGGGCGGGAGGGCAGCTTCGAGCTGAACACGACCCTGCCGCTCCAGGCGTGGTGTCTCCTGGATGCCACCCAGTGCCTGGCGAAGGCGGTGACGGCGTTCACGGAAAAGTGCGTGGCCGGCCTCGAGGCCGATGCGGCGCGCTGCGGTGAGTTGGTGGATCGATCGCTGATGCTCGTCACGGCGCTGAGCCCGAAGCTGGGCTATGACGTGGCCGCCGCGGTGGCGAAGGAAGCTCTGGAGACCGGACGCACCCTGCGCGAGGTGGTCCTGGCGCGCGGCTTGCTGGACGCCGCGACCTTGGATCGCCTGCTCGATCCGGCGGCGATGACTCGGGCGGGTGGGGATCCGACGGCAGACGGGAAAACGTAATCTAGCGTCCGCTCCATGCCTGTTCACCAAGCCGCCTTGTCGGTTCGCACCGCCGGAGCCGGGCTCCACGAAATCACGTCGTCGATCGAGCGGGAGGTCGCGCACTCCGGCATCAGTGCGGGCGTCGTCACCGTCTTCTGCCAGCACACCAGTTGCTCGCTCGTCATCATGGAGAATGCGGATCCGTCGGCGCGTCAGGATCTCGAGGCTTGGTTGAACCGACTCGTCCCGGAGGAGGATTCTCATTTCGTCCACACCGCCGAAGGTCCGGACGATATGCCGAGTCACATCAAGATGGCGCTCACGCGGACGAGCGAGCAGGTCCCCTTCGCCGCCGGGCGGTTGCTGCTGGGGACGTGGCAGGGCGTCTACCTTTGGGAGCATCGCCGCGCGTCGCACCTCCGCCACGTGGTGGTGACGGTGATGGGTTAGAGCGGATTAAGAAATGCCGTAGCCAGCCGGGCGTGGACGAGCCCCGCCCCTACCCGCATTTCGTAG
>CAINHV010000009.1 GCA_903848965.1 uncultured Opitutia bacterium
GGCCCGGCGACCAGCGCCGGCCCTACATCGAGCGTCGTCAGACTGGGCTCAATCAACCCGCGGCGGTGGGCGCGACCAGGTCAGGCCATCGAGCTGGGCGTCGGAGGGGGGAAGCGACGTGAAGGCCGCGGCCATTCGAGGGCTTACCCGCGCAGTGCATCGAATGGCGGGTTCGAGGGTGCGGCTGACGTGGGCGCGCACGAGGCACGCCCCGAGGAATTCCAGGTAGGGGCGTGGCTTGTCCACGCCCGATGGCTCTATCCGGCGTCGGCGAGCGTCGCGAGTGCGCGCTCGAGGTCGGGCGGCTGCCACCAGATCGCCTTGCCCGTGTCCGCCGCGATGACGCGGGCGGCGTTGTAGCCGCACAGGCCGGTGACGTTGCCGCCGGGATGCGTCGAGCCGCCGCATAAATAGAGTCCCGGCACGGGGGTGCGGTAGGTGCCGGCCCCGGGGAACGGCCGATTCCAACCCACCTGATCGTTGGCAAAGGAGCCGATCAACAAGTCGCCGCGCGCCATGTTCGGCAGCGAGCGTTCGATATCCAGCGGTGATCGCGAGTAGGCGTCGAGGACGCTGCCGGCGAGGTTCGGCGCGTATTCGGTCCACTTGGCCAGCAGCTCGCGGCCGCGGGCCTCGCGTGCCTGGTCCCACGATGCCGCGTCGCCGTGAAGGGCGTACGGAAGCTTCTCCCAAAGGAAGGCCACATGCCGGCCGGGTGGCGCCTGAGTCGGATCGAACAGGGTCGGGCATGCGCCCCAGGCCACCGGGGGCGGAATCTCGCCGCGCTCGTGGGCCGCCACGATCTCGTGGAACTGGCCGTAGCGATCGAGGCCGGCGATGAACATGAACGCCTGCTGCAACTCCGGTCGCGACGCCGCAGCGGCCCAGCGGGGCGGCTCGGAGAGCGTGACGTTCAGCGCGAAGAGCGGCGCGAGCAGGTTGTAGTGGAAATTTCCCGCGCGGGCCCGAAGGTCCGCTGTGACGTCCTCGTCGGGCAGGAGATCGAGGAACGTCTGCTGCGGGTTGAGCCCCGATACCACCAGGTCCGACGTGAGTTGCTCGCCGGTGGTGAGCTCGACCCCGACGGCGCGGCCCTGACGCGTGAGAATGCGCTGCAGGCCCACCCCCAGGCGCATCTCGCCGCCATGTTCGGTGATGTCGGCGATGAGTCCGCGGGCGAGATTGCCCGATCCGCCGACGCACATCTGGGCCTTGGCCGGCGACGCCAGCAGCGCGGGAATCGCGTGACCGAAGCCTGGCTGGCGAAGATCCACCTCGCGGAGTCCGTTGAAGAAAAGCAGGCCCGCACGGACGGCATCATGTTCGAACTTGCGGGTGACAAATTCGAGGGGCGAGAGTGCCGACACTTCGAGCAATCTCCGGCCCAGCTTTGAGGCGGAGAGCAGTGCGCGGCGGCGGCCGGGTTCCAGCGGAGGCGACTGCGCTTCGGGAATGAGGATTTGTTCAACGATCGGGCGGAACTCCTCGGTCCAGCGGCGAAGGGCGTCGGCGTCCTTCCGGGAGAACTGGGCGAACGAGGCGGCGGTGCGATCCAGGTCAGTCCACCACTCCAGGGCGCGACCGTCGCGGAGCAGCATTGCGACATTGAGCGGAGGCTCGAGGTAGCGCACGCCGTGGCGGTCCAGTTCGAGATCGCGGAACCAGGGCATCCGCGTGATCGCCCGATGAAAGAACGAATGTGGGTGGTGCGTGCAGCCCGGGATGCGGGGATTCGCCTCCGTGCGCAGTCCGCCGCCGGGTTCCGATGCCCGATCGACTGCCAGGGTGCGCAGGCCGCAGCGGGCGAGGTACGCCTGCAGGACGAGGGCATTGTGCCCCGTGCCGAGCAAGATGACGTCGTGGTGGGGAATACGGGAATAGCCGGTCAAGGCCGCGGCCAACGCAAAGAAAAATTGCGGCGGGGAAGTAGCCACGAGGACCCGCGAGTGGAGGATGGACCGTAAGAAGGCGCAGCAAGGCGGAGCGACAACCTCCTCGAGCCATCAAACATTTTGGCCTCAAAAAGGCGCAAAAAGCGCAAGTAGAGTGGAGGGCCGAGCTCCGCCGAGGCCGCTCTTGAAGCGTTCAATGAAAC
>CAINHV010000010.1 GCA_903848965.1 uncultured Opitutia bacterium
AACGTGCCGGGCCAGTGCATGAGCAAGAGGTCCACATAACCGATCCCAAGCTTCTCCTTGGAGACGTCAAAGTCATCCAGAACCCGTTGCTGAATCTCCGGCACCTTGTTCCAATCCCACGTCAGCCGATGGGAAATCGCCACGTGAGGCGGCGCCGCGGGGTGGGCCAGCTTGGTCGTCACAAAGACGTCCTGGCGTTGCAGTCGGCCCTCGGCCATCGCGCGACCCAGAACGTCCCCGATTTGGCGTTCTGTACTGTAGCAGTGGGCGCCATCAAAGTGTCTAAATCCGACCTCCAGGGCGAGGGTCAGGGATCGCCACGCTTGCTCGGGAAGAAATCCCTGCATCACATCGCCGCCGGTCCAATTGCCAAAGGCGCAACCAAAGCCGACGGTCGGAATAGATTTCCCGTTGCGCAAAGCACGCGTCGAAAGATTCATATTGGTACCAGTGAAAATCTGAATTCATCGCTTCCCGCGACAATAGACTTGAACCGGCGCGCGCAGATCGTGACATCGGGAACCCGCGGTCGAACCCCTCAATTACCCGGGTCGCCGCCGCTTGACGCCGAGCTCCGTTTCAGCCCCCTCCGCTGAACCGGCCCGCCTCACCGCCCTCACCTCCAGCCGCTTCGCCGCGAAAGAACCCCGATGCCAATCTTCTCCTCCCTTCTTCGCGCCCTCCTAATCTTTCTGGTTTCCGGGCTGACCACCCGGGCGGCCGACAAGCCCAACGTGCTGTTCATTATCGCCGATGATCTGAACTGCGATCTAGGAACCTACGGTGATCCGGAAGTGAAGTCGCCGAATATAGATGCCCTCGCCAGGAGAGGAGTGCGCTTTGAACACGCGTATTGCCAGTACCCGGTTTGCAATCCGAGCCGGACCTCGTTCCTGACGGGGAGGCGGCCGAACGCGACGAAGATACTCGGTCTTCCCCAGGGGAGCCGCTTCTCCTCCGACTACAAATACGGCTTTCACTTCCGGGATACGATTCCCGACACGCTCACGCTTCCCGAACTGTTTCGCCGGAATGGCTACGTTTCCGCCCGCGTGGGAAAGATCTATCATTTCGGCGTGCCGGGACAGATCGGCACCAGCGGTCTCGACGACCGGCAGTCCTGGGATTATCTCGCCAACCCCGCCGGCCGGGACAAGTCGGAGGAGAACAAAGTCTTTTCCCTCACTCCCGGCTACTTCGGCGGCAGCCTGAGCTGGCTGGCAGCGGACGGGGCCGATGCGGAGCAGACCGACGGCCTTGGTGCGACGGCTGCCATCAGCCTGCTGGAGGAATATGGAGCGAGCCGCCAGCCGTTCTTTCTGGCGGTGGGATTCTATCGCCCGCACACGCCCTACGTCGCGCCGCGCAAATATTTCGACCTGTATCCGTCGGACCGGATCTCGTTGCCGAAGCTGACCGATCAGGACCAGCGCCGCGAACCCGCCGCGGCCTACGCCAGCCTTCTGCCCGAGGAGGCCGTCCTGTCGGACGCGCTGCGCCGCCAGGCCATTCAGGGCTACCGGGCCTCCATCTCCTTCATGGATGCCCAGGTGGGCCGCGTCGTCGACGCCCTGGATCGCTTGGGCCTCACGGAGAACACCGTGATCGTCTTCACGAGCGACCACGGCTATCACGCCTACGAGCATGGCCTGTGGCAGAAAATGAGCCTGTTCGAGAACTCCGCCCGCGTTCCGCTCATCGTGGTCGCCCCGGGAGCGCGAAAGGGAACGACGGCGGTGACGATGTCAGAGATGGTCGATATCTATCCGACGATCGCCGACCTCTGCGGCCTGTCCCCGCCCGCCTACGTCGACGGCGTCAGCCTCCGCCCTGCGCTGACCGACCCTGAGGCGCTGGTCAAAACCCATGCCTACACCCAGCTCCGCCGCAACGGGAAGGACTCGTACAGCGTCCGCACCGCGCAATGGCGGTACACGCAGTGGGAAGGGGGCGCCTCCGGCGAGCAGCTTTACGACATGGTGGCGGACCCCGGGGAAACTAGGAACCTGGCCAATGAACCCCGGCACGCCAGTGTGGTCGCCGAGTTGCGCCGACGCCTGGCAGAGTATCCCCGCTGAATGCCGGTGTGGGCCCAAAAGGGGTCATATCAGGACATAGGACAAACCTGTAGCCGCCCCTGCCGCCCGAGTGGAAGTGATGCAGGCGTGACGCCAATTCGCCAGCCGCGTCGGTCTGCAGCCGCAGTGCGATCCAGCCATTGTCCTATGTCCTGACATGACTCCTTCCTCCTCCCTCAGATTGCGCAAATCGCTGCTGTTGCTAACGAGTCATTTCGCGAATTTGATTCGCGTGTGCGTCATCTACTTAGTCCCAAAGCAGTTCATTTATTGGCCCTTGTTACCGGTCTTAGTGGCTTAGTTTTTTCTGGCAGCGGCTGTGCAAGTATTGTTCGCGGTAGTTCTGAAAAACTAATCATCCAAAGCATGCCGTCTGGTGCGCAAGTTCGCTTGTCCACTGGCCAAGCTGGCGTTACCCCATGGGAGGTGGAGGTTAAGCGGAAAGACACGATTTTCGTGACGGTCACCAAGGACGGATATAAGGAAATGAGCACGGCAGTCATTTCCAGCATGGATGGGACTTCGCTCGGGATCGGAACGG
>CAINHV010000011.1 GCA_903848965.1 uncultured Opitutia bacterium
GCCGTTGAAATACGAGAACGGCCCGTAGGTGAGGCGGAAGGCGAGGCTGCAATTGTTCTCCACCGGGATGACGCCCTCGGGGAAGCGATTGCGCACCGCGGTGCCGCCGCCGGTCCACACGAATCCATTGCCGGCGATGTTGCGGACCTCGAACTGGGGGAACTCCTGCCGGGCGCGGGTGAGGACGATTTGATCCGCGCGACCGGGGACGAACCGTTCGACCTGCAGGCCGCGGTTTTCCATCTGCCATTTCAGGAAGGCGCGATAGTTGATCATCATCTCGCCGCCGGACTCGCCGGGAAAATTGTAACCTGGCCAGCCGCGATCGAGCATCTTGCGGATCCGGAGCGCGTCGCCGACGTCGGTGATCCCGCTGAGGCGATAGGGTCCGGTCGGCGATTTGGGCGACGACGGCACGAGCGTGCCCATGTGATCGCCGTGGAAGTGGGTGAGCATGGCGTAGTCGATCGCGCCCTGCGCGCCGTCGGGATGCACCCGCTGGATGTAGCGCGCAACCCACTGGCCGGGACGGAGCGAGGCGTTGGGCCGCGGCGGGGCGTCGTAGCGCGTCTTCACCTGCTGCTCGCGATAGCCGGCGCCGGCATCGAGGATCATCGTCGTGCCGTCCGGCAGGATCAGGAAGGCGGCGTCGCCGGTGCCACTGTTGATTTGATGGATGTCGAGCATGCCCTTTTCCCACTTGGGCAGGGGCTGCCCGGCGACCGCAGGGGCGGCGGCGAGTGGGGAAGCGACGAGCGCCGCGCCAAGGAGCGCGGCGGGAAGACGACCGGAGAGGCGGAGAATGCGGGAGAGCAGCATGGGCGGGTGGGGTGGACGCGACACGTCGAGCGAGCACCCGATGTGAAGTCATGGCCAGAAGTTTTCGAGACTTCCGATGTTCTCGAACCAACACACCCCGGCGCTGCGCGCCACCCCTCTCCAAGAGGGGATCCTCGAACTCGCTTACCCGAAAGGTCCCCTCTGGGAGAGGGGTGCCCGCAGGGCGGGGGGTGTGGCTCGGCAGGCGACCGGGATATTGAGGACTCTGTCTCCGGATCAAATTTCAGTGTCTTCGGCTCAGGTCTCGGAAGAATTTCGCGTTGGATTTGAACGCGGGGAACGTGAATGTGTCCTCGCGCCGCAGGAGTTCGGCGCGTGAACCCCACGGCCCCATGAATACCCTGCGTCTTCTCCTCGTCTTCGTGGCTGCCCGTTTGCTCGCACACGCAGCCGCGCCGGTCGTGGCCGCAGATCGATCCGCGACAATTTCACTGGCGGCTCCGCACGCGGCCAAGGTTCTCATTCTCGCCGATTTCGTGGCCGATCGTGCCGGCGTCCCGATGCAGCGAGGAGAAAATGGCACCTGGATCTTTCAAACCGGGCCGCTCGAGACGGGACTTTATTTCTATCGGTTCAATGTCGATGGCCTGATCGCGGCCGATCCGGCCAATCCCCTGCGCCGTCGCGGGACGGTGTCCAGCATCCTCGAGATCCGGGGTGCGGCGCCCTTGCCCGAGGACGTGGACGAACGCGTCGCGCACGGCGTCGTACACATCGAGACGATTCCCTCGTCCGCGCTGCGGCAGGGGGTGAAGTGTTACGTGTACACGCCGCCGGGTTATGCCGACTCGGATCGAAAATATCCCGTCTTGTACCTCCTGCATGGCGGGTCAGGCGACCCCTCGAACTGGACGATGTCGGGCGCGGCCGACGTGATGGCCGACAACTTCATCGGCCAGGGCCGGATGAAGGAGATGATCATCGTCATGCCGCATGCGGAGTTCCCGCGGGCCCAGCCTTACACGGAGGAGGCGCGGAAGCAGTGGCTCGATACCTTCGAGCACCATCTGTTGCAGGAAGTCATGCCCCGGATGGAGCGGACGTATCGAATCACGGGCCGGCCGGAGGAGCGGTGGCTGGCCGGCCTGTCCAACGGCGGGAGCCAGACGCTGCATGTCGGCTTTCGGCATCCGGAACTCTTTTCCGTGCTGGCCCCGTTCAGCACGCGGTTGCGCGACGGATTTGCCGCGGACTATCCGCTCCTGCGCGACGGGGCCAAATTCAATGCCGGGATGCGGCTCTTTTATTTCGCCTGCGGCGAACTCGATCACAATTGGGAGGGCTTCAAGTCGTCCCATGAAGGCCTGCAGCAACTCGGCATCCGGCACGAGTGGATCGCCAGCAAGGGCGCACACAACTGGCACAACTGGCGTCGCTATCTCGCCGATCTGCTGCCGCGGCTGTGAGCCCCGCGCTCACGCGCCGGGCTACGTTCCCTGCCGCATTGCCCGCACTCCCTGCCATGCCTGACGAACTTCCGTATTTTCGCGTCGCCTTGAATCTGCCCCATGCCGGGCGCGTGGCCCGGCGGATCCTGCACTTGATGCCAGAGTCCGGGGCGCGGCCGGTGGGCGGCGTGGATTCCCTCTCGGACACCGCGTCGCGGCTCGAGGCCCTGCTTTCGCCGTATCTCGATTCCGATGACAACCCGCCGGCCCGGATCGCCGGGCGCGTCCAGACGGAGGCTGCCATCCTGGGCCGGAAGCTCGTCGACCAGATCGAGCGGGAGAAGGCCGGTCACGATCGCCTCGGGCAGTGCATCCGGAATCTCTTCGAGTGCCTCGAACTGGGACAGGAGGGGGCCGCGATTTCCCTGCGCGCCGGCGAGGATCCCAAGTCGTTTCAGCGGCCGTTCTGACCTTCCGTGGCTGCAAGCGTGAGCGAGTGGCCCCGCGACCTTCCTTGATTCGTTTCACTCTCCCACTCGCTCACGCTCGCGGCCACGTCGGCAGGCCCCAATTCGTGAGGTAAACGTTCTCGGCTCAGCTGGAGCGGTCGGGTTTGATCGCGGACGTCCACAGATCGCGGCCGACGCCACAGAGAATTACCACCAACACCGCGAGGGTGAATATCGGGGCCAAAATGACGATTTTCAACAGACGCTTCACGAACGCGCCGGTGGCGCATTCAGGAAGACGGCGTAGTCCGCGATAAGGTTACGCCGGCGACCCCGAATCCGGATGAATCAACGGGATTCCGACGCGGGTAAAAATCACTGGCGCGTTGGGCCCAACGGACCCGGGGCTCAGGGAGCCTTCAATCTGTCCAGCCGCCGGGTCAGCTCGTGGACCTTGGCGATGATTCGCTCCTCCAGCGTCGGCGCCCAGATGTTTGGATGCACCGCGCCCCGATAGAGGGAGGACGACGTGAACACGAGAGAGCCCCCGCCTTCGTAGCCGCCCTCGAGCCACACGCGATGGCTCGGCATGTAGCCCATGAAATCATTGTTGTAGGCCGAAACCCAGAGCGGGCCGGGCAGCTCGCGCTTCAACCGTAGCGAGTAATCGACCACGACCTCGCTGGCCAGGCCCACCATAGTCAGGGCGCCGAGTCGCATCACCTGGATTGGATAGGCGTATTGCTTCGGCAGGCTGCCTTCGCGATCGAGCCGCTCAAGGATGACCTGGGCGTTCTCGCGCTCCGTCCGATCCGCCGACTTGAGCCGCGCCTGCAATTCCTCGCGGTTCGGCACGGGCAGGTAGTCGAGCGCCACGTCCTCGAGGACCGACTCGAGCCGCGACTCAAGCGGGCGGGGAAACGCCTGCAGCGCCGCCTCCACCGCCACGGCGAGGGCGCGCCCATGGTGGCTGGCGAGTTCGAGCGGCTTGAGGCCGGCGATCTGATCCCGCCGCGGATGGGGATTCTGATCGCCGCTGCAGCCCGACATGAACAGCGCCACCGCCCCGGGATGGCTGGCCTCGAGATGGGCTTGGGCGAAGCCCGCGTAGTCGCCGGTGAACGCATAGCCATCGAGCGTTGTGTTGTGGCAGGCGTAACCGAAGAGGACCGCGGTAAGCTTGCCCGCGGCATCGGTGATCTCGAGGACCGGCACGTCGTGATCCACGGGGCCGTCCGGATTCGGAACCTTGCCGCTTCGCACATCGCCCTTCGGCAGCGAATAATTCTCGCGGCGATTCATCGCGAACCCGGCGCGGGCCTGGCTGAACGCGACCCGGGCAGGTTGGCGGCGGGCGAGGGCCTCGCCCACGACGCGCACGATTTTGTCCTCAAGTTCCTGGCGATACTTGAGCACGCGCTCGAGGCGGGCGGAATCCTGGCGACCGAAGCTGGTATCGATGACCCGGATCTCCGGCCCCGTGTGGGTGTGCGACGCGTTAATCAGGAGATGTGAGCCCGGCAGACCGAACTCGGTTGTGATCCGTTTCTCGACGGCGGAGCGGACGAGTTTCGGAATCCCGAGGACATCCGTCGTGAGCAGCACCGCGACCTTGCCGCGCGCGTCCTCGAGGGCCAGGGCCTTCGCGTACAGCCGCTGGGCAACCTGGTCGCCGGGGCGCGTCCGGTTGCCATAGCCGGCCATCCACATCGGCATCTCCGGGGTGATGTCGGCGACGGCGGTTCCCGCCTTCCAGTCCGGCGCCGGCGCGGCGGCACGCAGCGAAGTCAGGCACGGCAGGAGCAGGAGGAGGAGCCAGGATCGGAAGGTAAAAGAAATCATGAAGGGAAAAACAGTGAGGTGGAAGGGGAGCGCCAACGGGTCGCAGGGGCTCGGAGAGCATTGTCCCCGGACCGGCGAGATCAACCGGGGACTTGGGCCTGCTTGGGTTCGTAGTCCCGTCTCCAGGCGGACCCGACCTTGGTCTGATCTTGGCCTGGCTTCTGTAAACTGCCGGAGGATTGAAACGAAAGCTGTCCCGACCAGCCCAGGCATTACACAGAAGGACAAACCAAGACCAATCCAAGGTGGCGGCGAGCGCAAGCGAGTGGGGCTCGAGCCAAAGGGGTTAGCCCAGACTCTTTGTTCACGCGAAGCCGCGAACGCGCGAAGACGGCTGGCCCAGAATTTGCAGGCGACGCCCAGCTCACGCGGAGCCGCGGAGCTCGCGGAGGAGTTCTCTGTTCTTCGCGCTTCGCGTGAGCCCGGATTGCGGATTCAGTGATCCGGCCTCGACGGAGCTCGGCCCTCCCTGGCGTCCTCGCGAGATCAGTGATTCGCCGACCCAGCAGCGCAGATGGCGCAAAAGCGGAGGCTGGGTTTTGCGCCTCTTGCGCTTTTTTTGCGGCCATTGCCTCTGGCGGCTGAGCGGACGGGCTCGAACTTCAAGCCGTCGCTGGTCCCGTTTCCGGGTGTCCGACACCATTGCCAAGCTAGTTTGATCAGTCGTGGGATCGCAGGTGTATGTCAGCGACCGCGCCACTGGAGATCGTTCAGGAACGAATCATCGTCCTTCGTGGCCGGCGAGTTCTCATCGATCGCGAGCTAGCGGCGCTGTATCGGGTTTCGACGAAGCGGCTCAATGAGCAGGTGCGGCGAAACCGCCGCCGATTCCCCGACGACTTCGTCTTCCAGCTCACGCGCGAGTAGGCGGGTGCCATGGCGGCTTAAAGGTCGCAAAATGCGACCTTGAAGCGCGGCGGAAACATCAAACATCTGCCATGGGCGTTTACGGAGCATGGGGCCATTCAGGCGGCGACGGTGCTCAGCAGCACGGCGGCGACCGAGATGAGCGTGACCATCGTCCGGGCGTTCGTCCGTCTGCGGCAATTCATGGTAAGGCATCGGGCGCTCGCGGCGAAGCTCGCTGAACTCGACGCGCGGGTGGGGGCGCACGATGAGCAACTGGCGCTGATCGTGGACGCGATTCGCCAGCTCGCGTTACCAGCCAGCCCTGAAAGGGACCGGAAGATAGGTTTCCATCGCGGGAATCGCTAGTCTCCGGCCGGGAGAGCGAGGTCTCCCGTCGTGATTTCATTTCGCACTCTTCGAGGCTTCGCGTGAGCAAGGATTGGCACGCCATGTCCGATTTTTGCGCCTCGTGTACTGCTGTATTCTCGAAACGCTCACTTCCAGGAGGATTCTGAACAGGAAGATCGGGGAGTTCGGGAAGCAGGTGGAATGGATCTCTCCCCGATCTTCCCGGCCTTCCTGTTTAATCCGGCTTGGTCCCTTTTGGTTGCGGCTCCGCCGCGCTATGTATTTTTTGCGGCCATCTCTGGTTCGTCGCTTGGGGGCTCGAATGATCGGGCGAAAGGGTGCCTCCAAGCATTTGAACAGGAGCCGAGCCGAGGCCGGGCGGAGAGGGATTGGGCTGGGCTCTGATTGTCCTCGGATTGTCTCCTGTAAAATGGATTGGGGCCTTGAAACGAAAGCCATCCCGACCGGCCCGGCGTGACCGGGGGAGTTGCATTGACCGCGTGCTCCGGGCGAATCTGCTTGGAGCCCAGCGTCGCCCCGGCCGGTTGCTTCCCCTCACCATGAAAACGCCCCTTCGTATCCTGTTTTTCCTGCTGCTGGGTTTCACGGCTCACGGCGGGGAGCCCGGCTCGCTGGTCACGACCGCCTTCGTCGATGTCACCGTGCTTCCGATGGACGCGGAGCGCACGCTTCCCCGGCAGACCGTGCTCGTGCGGGGCGATCGGGTGATCGCCATCGGGCCAGTCGGCGAGTTGTCGGTGCCGGCGGACGCCCGGCGGATCGACGGCACCGGGCGTTTTCTGCTGCCGGGCCTCGGGGAGATGCATGGGCACAATCCGCCGCCCGGTTCCTCGCGGCGGGCGATTGAGGACAACTATTTTCTCTTTCTCGCCAACGGCGTCACGACGGTCCGTGGCATGTTGGGTTACCCGGGGCAGATTGAACTGCGCGAGCAGGTGGCGCGCGGCGAGATTGCCGGCCCGACGCTGTATCTGGCG
Source organism: uncultured Opitutia bacterium (assembly GCA_903848965.1). GTDB lineage: Bacteria > Verrucomicrobiota > Verrucomicrobiia > Opitutales > Opitutaceae > ER46. Next base: position 6,715 of record CAINHV010000011.1, read on the forward strand.
GGCCCCAGTTTCCGCGGACCGAGCGTCGGCTCGCCCCAACAGGCGGAGCGGATGGTGCGCGAACAAAAGGCGGAAGGCTGGGATTTGCTCAAGGTTCACCCCGGGCTGCGGCGCGACGTCTACGACGCGATGGCCCGGACGGCTGACGAAGTCGGGATCCGCTTTGCGGGGCACATTCCCGCCGACGTGGGGCTGGTCCATGCGATCGCCCGGCGCCAGGAAACCGTCGATCATCTCGATGGCTATATCGAGCACCTCGACGCCGGGACCCGGCCGCTCGATCCAGCGAAGCTCGCCGAGATTGTCCGGCTGACGCGGGAGGCCGGCGTCGCGGTGGTTCCCACGATGGTCCTGTGGGAGGCGATCATCGGGTCGGCGAACCTGGACGAGATGACCGCCTTCCCGGAGTTGAAGTACATGCCGCCCGCGACCGTCGCGGCCTGGACTCGGAACTATGCCGCGCAGACGCGGGCTCCCGGATTCGATCGTTCGCGCGCGGCGCAGATTGCCGCCAGCCGGCGGGTCGTGTTGAAGGCGCTGGCGGACGGCGGCGTGACGATCCTCTTCGGTACCGATGCGCCGCAGATTTTCAGCGTCCCCGGATTCTCCATACATCGGGAGATGCAAGCGATGGCGGCGGCCGGACTCTCGAACTACGCCATCCTGCGTTCGGCGACGGCGAATATCGGGGATTATTTCAAGGCCAAGGATCGCTTCGGCACGGTCGCGGTGGGTCAACGTGCCGACCTGATCCTGCTGGAGGCGAATCCCC
>CAINHV010000012.1 GCA_903848965.1 uncultured Opitutia bacterium
CGGTCTTTCACGGGTCGGGAGACCCGTGCCACTCCGAACTCCGAACTCTGAAGCCTGAACTCCGAACCCCAGACCCTGAGCGCCAGGCGGCGCTCAGTGCATTTCGAGGAACTGCACGATCGACTTGCCCGAGTTGAAAGCGCCGTAGACGGCGAGGCTGAAGAGTAAGGCCATGACGACATTCTCCCACCAGCGATTCTTGTAGGCGGCGCCGATGTACTTCGCCCGCGCGGTGAGCAGCCACAGCCCGCCGGCGAGCAGCGGCATGAGCACGACCTGGGCGCTGTTGGCCACGAGCGTGAGGGTGACGAAGTCGGGCATGCCGGGCAGCGTCCAGACCATCGGTGAGATCAGGCACCAGGCCACGATCCGCTTGTACATCGGGTGCACGCGGTAATCGGTCTTGATCGCCTCGCCGACGGGCGTGTGCGTCCGGAGCCAGGCATGGCTGCCGAGGTAACCGAGGCCCGCCGCATGGCCGATGATCGACGTGTAGATGGCCGCGAAAATACCGGCGTAGAACAGGACGCGCCCCGGCTCGCCGAGCACGGTGCTCAACAACTGCGGGAGATCGTCGAGCGTCTTGATCTGCCGGTCGGGGAAGAGCAGCTCCGCTCCGAGCACCCAGACCGCGAGGTTGAGCAGGATCATCGCAAACACCCCGAGCAGGAAATCGTATCGCTGTACCTTGAGGTACTGCGGGCCGCGCCAGCCCTTCGCCTCGAGGAAGTAAGGGTAGGCCAGGTTCATCAGCGAACCACCCACCGCGCCGACCATCGCGATCGCGATGAGCAGCGGGTTGAAGTGGCCGGTCTGCGCCGGCATCTCGAACCGGACGAGTCCCTTCATCACATCGGCAGGATTGAAGCCGACCCAGAGTGCCGAGCCGATGAAGGACACGGAAAGGACCCCGAGGAAGAACAGGAAGACGATCTCGAGCCGCTTGTACACCGGCTGGAACACGAGGAAGAAGCCGATGACGTTGCAGAGGAGCCCCCACTGCCAGACCTGGCCGAAGCGAAAGACATTCCGGCACACCTCGCCGACGCCGACCGTCATGTAGGAGCCATAGACGTGGCCCATCAGGATGGCGGCCCCGAACAGCGCCGGCGCATACCAGCGGTGCAGCCGCGCGAGGCCGTCGAGCACGCCCTCGCCGTGCTGGTTGCAGAGCTGGTAGCGCGCGATCAGCGAGACGAAGACGTAACGAAAGAGGAGCGCGCCCACCAACACCCACATCAGCGAGTAACCGTAGTTCGCACCGGCCACGCCCATGTCGACCACATCGCCGGCACCGAGCCAGGTCAGGACGATGACAATGCCGGGGCCGAAGGACTTGAGGTATTCGAAGAAAGTGGACGGGACGCGGGCGTCCGGAACACGCGGCGCCGACGCGGACGCGGCGGCAGTCTGGCTGGGGGCTTCGGCCATATGCGCAGGGATGGTGCAGGGAAGGTCCCGCCGCACAAGCCCGGTGACGGCGCGCGGCGACGCGCCGATGGTCTTGGAACCGGAGAGGCTCCCGCGAGCGGTCCGAGATCGCTAGGTGTAGGGCTGCCGCTCGTCGGCAGGCCCAGGACTGGCTTGCCAATTTCCCCACCTCCCCGGCCTTCCTGTTCAAGACCCTGCTCAACTCCTTTGGTGTTGGCTCCGCCGCGCGTGATCCGGCGGGCGCAGCAAGACTCCGCTCCTACGCCCCCGGGCTCCGCGGTCCCCAGGTTCGCCTCAGCCGGATCGTTGCCGTTGAATGCAGGACCGTCGCTTGCGACGGGCCTGTTTTACCTCGTGAATCTAGGGCCTGCCGACCAGCGGCAGCCCTACACCAATTGGTTTCGGCCTGCTCGCCGTTGCAATGAACTCCGACTGCACAGTTCCGGCTCACGTCCCCAGGAACGGCGCCATCGTCGCATCGGGACCCCCGAGCAGGTGCTTCACGTGCTTGGTCAGCTCGATCGGGCTGAAGGGCTTCGTCAGGAACACATCCACGCCGACCTCCTCCGCGACATTCCGCAACTCGGTCTGCCCGCGCGAGGTGAGCATGATCACAGGCAGCCGGGCGTAGCGCGGATCCCGGCGGAGTTCGCGCAGGGTCGCGAAGCCATCGAGGTCGGGCATCATGAAATCGATCACCACCAGATCCACCGGCTGGCGCTGCGCGTGTTCGAGGGCCTCGCGACCGTTGGCGGCCAGCAGCAGCCGGGCACCGGTCTTGCCGAGGGCGAAGACCGTTCGATCCAACGTCAGGGTGCAGCAAGACTGCGTCCCTACGATCGGTCGGTGGGATTCGAACCTCGGCCGACCGGGCCGGCGTCCGCGCCTCGCGCCTCGGAGGGCCGGGTGGGACATTTGCGGTTGACCGATCCGGGGGCATGGCGCTTCTTGGCCATCCGGCTCGGGCTGCCTGCACCCGCGGGCCGGAGAATCAATCAAGGAGAGGTGGCAGAGTGGTCTAATGCGCGTGCTTGGAAAGCACGTGTACTCGCAAGGGTACCGGGGGTTCGAATCCCTCCCTCTCCGCCATCCTGCGCTCGTTGAGCTTCGGATGGCGCGGCCATCCTGGCGCAAATGGAGGGTTTCGCGCAGCCGACACCCGCGCCTCCGAATCGCCACAACTGTTGCCCATTCGTCGCGAAATCTTCTCCGGCCGTTAATTTGCCCGACGCAGGGTCCGGCGATGCTGGGGTCGTGGTCGCTCCGCCAAAAATTCTAGTCGTCGAGGACGAAGCGGACCTCCGCGAAATTCTCACCTACCATCTCAATCGCGAGGGATTCTCCGTCGTCGCCACCGGCGACGGCTACGAATCGCTCCAGCTCGCCCAGCGCGAACGACCCGACATCGTCCTGCTCGATCTGATGCTGCCGGGC
>CAINHV010000013.1 GCA_903848965.1 uncultured Opitutia bacterium
GTACGACTATGCCAGCAGACGGAGCATGTCGTGTTCATGTCGGGCACCGCGCTCGAGAATCGCCTGAGTGAACTCCAATTCCTCGTGACGACCGTCCAGCCGAAGGTCAGCGTTGAGGTGACCTCGCTCCTCAAGCAGGTGCGACCTGTACCGGCCGAGGTCCGTACCCAGCTCGCCCCGGTGTATCTGCGCCGCATCCAGGCCGACGTCCTGACCGAACTCCCTGACCTGACCGAGACCGACGAGATTATTCCGTTAGAGTCCGCGGATATTGAGGCTTATCGGATGAGTCCGGATAATCTCATGCACAAACGTCTGGCCGCCACGATTGGGGCTGGTGGGCAACAGTCGGCGAAGTTCGATCGCCTGCGCGAGCTGCTCGAGGGGTATAAGGAAGACGGACGGAAGATCGCCGTATTCTCATTCTTTCGTCAGGTCCTGGACGATGTCAGTACTGTCGTCGGGGGATGTCCCCAGATCCATGGTTCAATCAGCGCCGAGGAACGTCAGCTGGTGCTCGACCGGTTTGCCGCCAAGGAAGGCTTCGGCGTCCTCGCCCTACAAATCGAAGCCGGTGGCGTGGGTATCAATCTCCAGTGTGCCCAGGTCGTCATCCTGATGGAGCCGCAGTTCAAGCCATCGACCGAGAAGCAGGCCATCGCCCGGGTCCGGCGCATGGGCCAGACCCGCAAGGTCAACGCTCACCGCCTCATTGCTAAGGGCACGATTGACGAGGCCTTGGTACTGCTGATCGAACGCAAGAAGCAGGTCTTCGAAGACTACGCCCAGCATAGCTCGGTCAAGGATGCGAGTGGGATGGCGATTGATGCCGGCGGTGCGGCGATGGAGGAGTTGCGACGCGCTGTAGGCGCGGGTTGAAGTGCAAAGGTGCAAATGCGGCGTCGCCGCGTGCAAAGGTGCAAAAGTGGGAGACAACGCTTCAGGTGGCAGCCCCGGGTGGCAGGTGGCGGGCATCTTGCCTCTCTGTGTTCCCAACCGCCAACCGCTAACCGCTATCACCTCGCGGCTCTGCCGCGCTGGGTAGGGGCGTGCGGCCCGCGCGCCCGCGGATGACCGGGCCGGTCATCCCTACCCAAGCCCGAAGCATTAATTCCGGTTTCCCTTTGAGCGAATTGTTGGGTAGGGCTGACCATCCTTGGTCGGCCGAGCGGTCGAGCAGGGATGCTCGACCCTACCCGAGACAGTTGGAAGCGGTAAGCGGTTGACGGTTGGGAGATGCAGCGGAGGAAAACTCAGAGGGTCTTCTCGATTTCGATGGCGGCGGCTTCGGCTTTCGTGCGTTCCTCCGGGGTCAGTTCGTCGAGGGTTTCCTTGATGTGCTTCTTGAGGTCTTGCTTGGCGATCCGGGGGAGGCAGAGCGTGAGCCAGGCAGCGCCCTCGATTCGGTCTGCGTTGACTCCCATGCCTGAATAAAGAGCCAACCCGTACTTGTACATGCCGCCGGGGTGTCCTTGTTTGGCTGAAAGTTTGAACCACTTGACCGCCTCGGGGAAGCTGGCTTCGTCGATGGTGGAAAGGATGAAGGACCCTAGGTTGGCTTGGGCGATCGGGTGTCCTTGTTCAGCGGCTTTCTTCGTCCAGGTTACCGCCTGCTTTTCGTCCTTCGCGACACCCAGCCCATCCCGGTAGCATACGCCGAGCTTGAATTGTGACTCCGGGTCGTCCTTGTCGGCCGCCTTACGGTACCATTTCGCCATCTCGACGTGGTCCACGTTCACGCCATCGCCGTCCTCAAGGCAGATCGCCAAAGTGCGCATGGCTTCGACAAGGCCTTGCTCGGCGGCCTTGCGGCACCAGGCCGCTGCCTCAAGCGGGTCTTTCACCGTACCGTGGCCGTCGTGATACATCGATGCTAGGGCGAACTGATCCTCCGCCGCGCCGACCTGGGCGAGTTCGAACTGCCGATGGAACTGGTTGGTTCGTTCGATACTATGGGAAC
>CAINHV010000014.1 GCA_903848965.1 uncultured Opitutia bacterium
ACGTGGCCTTCAATTCCGGCGGCGCGCACTGCCTCAAGTACGGCATGACTTCGAATCACGTGCTCGGGCTCAAGGCCGTGCTCGCGACCGGTGAGGTCGTCGAGTTAGGTGGCCCCAGCCGCGAACAGATCGGCCCCGATTGGACCGGACTCTTCGTGGGCAACGAGGGACTCTTCGGCATCGCGCTGGAAATCACGGTGCAGTTGCTCCCGAAGCCGGAGAAGTTTCACACCGTGCTGGCCGGCTACCGGACCCAGGAGCAGGCCGGCGACGCGGTCTCGGCCATCGTCGCCAGCGGCCTTCTGCCGGGCGCGATCGAGATCATGGATGCCCTGGCGCTCGAGGCCGCCACGGCGGCCGTGCACGCGGAGTATCCGCCGGGCTGCGAGGCCGTCTTGATCGTCGAACTCGAGGGGCCTCGCGAAGTCGTGGAGGCGGATCGGATTCGGCTCGATGCAATCCTCGCGGCGAGCAATCCGGTCGAAGCGCGTCCGGCCCGCGATGCCAACGAGCGGCTCCTGATCTGGAAGGGCCGCAAGAGCGCGTTCAGCGCAGTGGGCCGGTTGTCCCCTGATTTCATCGTGCAGGATGGCGTCGTGCCGCGGGCCCGGCTGGGTGAGGCGCTGCGCAAGATCGGCGAGTGGTCCCGCGAGATGGGCCTGCGTTGCGCGAACGTCTTTCACGCCGGCGACGGCAACTTGCACCCGCTGATTCTTTATAATGGCACGCAGGCGGGGCAGCTCGAGCTGGCCGAGAAGCTGGCCGGCCGCATTCTGCGGATGTGCATCGAAATGGGCGGATCCATCACGGGTGAGCACGGCGTTGGCGTCGAGAAGCGCGACTACATGCCTGAGATGTTCACCGCCGACGAACTCGATTGCATGAAGCGGCTGCGCGCCGCGTTCGATCCGCTCGAGATCGCGAATCCCGGGAAGATGTTTCCGCAGGCCGGCGCCCCCGCGCTGACCCAGCACGGCCTCCATCCGCTCGAGAAGGCCGGCGTGATCTCGCGCGAGTAAGCCAGCTGCCTTTCCAACCCTGTTGCGTTCCGGATGACCACCAAGACCGAAGCCACGCTTAACCCGACCTCGATCGGGGAACTTGCCGACGCCGTGCGTTCGGCCCCGCGGATCGTCGCGACCGGAGCCGGTACCAAGCCCCGGCTCGTGCCCACCTCGGGCGCCTTCACCCGGCTCAGCACGAGCCAGCTCCGCGGCATCGTGGAGTACGATTCAAGCGAGTTCACTTTCACAGCGCTCGCCGGCACGCCGGTGCGCGACATCGTCGCCGCGCTCGGTGAAAAAGGACAGAACCTGCCCTTCGATCCGTTGCTGGTCGAAGCCGGCGCAACGCTGGGCGGGACCGTGGCGGCGGGGCTGAGCGGTCCGGGACGTTTCCGTTTCGGCGGACTGCGGGACTTCATCCTTGGGGTGCGTTTCGTCGACGGCACCGGCCGGCTCCTGCGCATGGGCGGCAAGGTCGTGAAGAATGCGGCGGGCTTCGACCTGCCGAAGTTCTTCGTCGGCAGTGTCGGACGGTTCGGCGTGCTCGGGGAGATCACTTTCAAGGTGTTCCCGCGTCCGCTCACCACCCGCACGCTCCGCCTCGCGGCAAAAGACGTGGCGGCGATGGGAGATATTTTTGCCGCGGCCGGAAATTCCCGCTGGGAGATCGATGCCCTCGAGGCCTCGCCGGCGGAGGGCCAGGTTTACGCGCGGCTCGCGGGTCCGGGCGAAGCGCTCGAGGTGATTGCCCGGGAAGTCCTCGGCCGTCTGCCCGGCTCGGCGCTGTCCGACGCGGACGCGGCGGCGCTCTGGCGGCGCGTGGGCAATCTCGGCTGGGCGCATGAAGACGGCACGCTGATCAAGATCGCGCTGACGCCGTCCGAACTGCCGGACTTCACCTCACTGGTGGCCGGAATCTCCGGGGCGCGCACGTGGATTGGTGCGGGCGGCAATGTCGCCTGGCTGTCGCTGCCGGAGGGTGCGGCCCTGCCGGCGCTGCGCTGGCCGGCGCTGACGTTGCGCGGATCCGCGCCGATGTGGTGCGGAGTGATGCCGCGGTTTGACGTGATGCGCGGGGTGAAGACTGCGCTCGACCCGCAGAATCGTTTTCCCGGTCTCGACGAGTAATGCGCGGCGCCGCCGAAATCCTCTTTTTCTTTCCCGATGTTACATACGATCAAGTCCGAGCAGCACGGTCCCTTGGGTGAGCCGATGGCTCACGCCGTGCAGTCCTGCGTGCACTGCGGCTTTTGCCTCGCCGCCTGCCCGACCTATCAGGAGTTCGGCCAGGAGATGGATTCCCCGCGTGGCCGGATTGTGCTGATGAAGCAGGTGCTGGAAGGCACGTTGCCCGCCACCGCGGCGCAAGTGCACATCGACCGCTGCCTCGGCTGTCTCGCCTGCGAGCCGGCGTGTCCGAGCGGCGTGTCGTATCGCGATTTGATCAGCCCCTACCGCGCTGTCGTGCAGGAGAAACTCCCTCGTACGACCGCGGAGCGGCTCCGCCGCTGGATGGCCGCGATGACGATCCCGTACCCGGGGCGTTTCCGGCTGGCGCTGCTCGGGGCCAAGCTCGGCAAGCTCGTGCGCCCGCTGGTGCCCAGCGCGCTGCGGCCGATGCTCGAGCTGGCACCGGACTCGGTTCCTCCGGGCGTCACGCTGCCGACCGTCACGCCGGCGCAGGGCCAGCGCCGCGCGCGGGTCGCGTTGCTCGCCGGCTGTGCGCAACAGGTGCTCGAGCCGGACATCAATGTCGCCACCATCGAGGTGCTCGCCCGCAACGGCATCGAGGTCATCGTGCCACCGTCGCAGGGCTGCTGCGGCGGGCTCGCCTGGCACACGGGCGACCTGAAGGCGGCGCAAGCGTTTGCGCGCCAGAATCTGGATGCGTTTCCCGCCGACGTGGATGCCATCCTGACGAATGCCGCCGGCTGCGGCTCGGCGATGCATGAGTATCATCTCGTGCTAAAGGGAACTCCGGATGAGGCGCGGGCGGATGCGTTTCGCCATCGGGTGGTCGACGTGAGCTTGTTCCTCACGAAGCTTGGGCTCCGCGAGACGCCGAAGGGCTGGGGCCAGCCGCGGGCGGTGGCGTATCACGACGCCTGTCACCTCGCGAACGCCCAGAACGTGCGCGCCGAGCCGCGGTCGCTCCTTAAGGCCATCCCGGGGGTCGAGGTCCGGGAACTCGCGAATGCACATCTCTGCTGCGGCAGCGCCGGCACCTATAATCTCGATCAACCGGAAACGGCTTCGTCGCTCGGCGCGCAGAAGGCGGCGGCTGTGGTCGCAGCCCTCGCGGGTCCCGATGGCCAGCCGGCTGCGGGTCCGCTGACGGTGGCGACGGGCAACATTGGCTGCCTCACGCAGCTCCGGACGCACCTGGCGAAGACGAATTCGCCCATTCGCGTGCAGCATACGATGCAAGTGCTGCGCGACGCGTACCGATCCGGGTAGCGCCGGGTCTCCGACCGGCGGCCGTCGAAAAGAAGGGCGGGAGGGACGAGGGCAATGCAGGATTTTTCAGAGTGGGCACCGACGTTGAGGCAACCAGCTCCAGCCGACACCCCCCGGCGCTGCGCGCCACCCCTCTCCAGAGGGGATCTTCGGCCCGTGCTGCTTCAGGATCCCCTCTGGGAGAGGGGTGCCCGAAGGGCGGGGTGTGTGGCTCGATGCACTCTCCGATGGTCCGGCGGTGGTCGGAGACCGGCGCCACGTTGGCGGTCGGCCCTCCGGACGCGGACGAGCCACGCCCCCTGCGCGGATTTCGTCGCCCCCATCTCGTAGGGGCGCGCCTCGTGCGCGCCCACGACGTCTGGTCCGCCTACTCTACTTGCTGCCTGGGACCATCCAGGGCCAGACGTAGGCCTGGAGCATGACGAGCACGCCGACGAGAATCGCGAGGCCGACGCTGTGCCAGAAGACCGAGCGCAACACCGTGCCGGCGTCGGGGCTGTCCTTGTGACCCCCGGTGGCGACGCTGGCGACGACGATGCTCTGCGCATCGATCATCTTGCCCATGACGCCGCCGGAGCTGTTCGAGGCTGCCATCAGGATGGGCGAGAAGCCGAGTTGCTCCGCGGAGACCTTTTGCAGATTACCGAAGAGGACATTGGACGAGGTGTCGGAGCCGGTGAGTGCGACGCCGAGCCATCCGATCAGCGGCGAGAAGAACGGGAACATCCACCCGGTGCCGGCCATCGCCAGGCCCATCGTCGTGTCGGTGCCGCTGTAGCGGGTCGTGAAGCCGAGGGCCAGCATCAGCGCGATGGTGAGGAGCGAGACCCGCACCCGCCACAGGGTGTCGAGGTAGGTCCGGAAAATCCGGGTGGGCGCAAGGCCGAGGCTGAAGCCCGCCAGCACGCCTGCGATGAGCAGGGCGGTGCCGGTGGCCGAAAGCATATTGAAGGAGAAGATCGCGGACTCGAGTTCGGGGTGCGGCGCCACCGGCGGCATCTTCTGCACGAGCCGGTGCAGGCCCGGCATGTTGAAGGACGGCGCGAACCAGCCGTTGAGCAGATTCTTGATCACTGGCAGGCCCCACATGAACACAAAGACGGAGAGGAAAATCCACGGCAGCCAGGCACGGAACGCGGTTACCGGAGCAACGCCGGGCGCCGCGGTGGTCCCGGCCACCGGTGCCACGACCGTGCCGGCCTTCTGGGTGGCGGACTGGATCTCCGCCGGCCGCCACAGTTTCATCAGGATTACGAGGGCTGCGATTGATACGCCGGCACTGATGATGTCCACGAGCATCGGGCCGATGAAATTGCTGACGAGGAACTGCGTGAGGCCGAAACTGGCGCCACTGACGAGGCACGCGGGCCAGACGGCGATCATCCCGCGCCAGCCAGCCTGGGCGGCGACAAGCCAGAAAGGCACAAGGAGGGAGAAGAACGGCAGTTGGCGGCCGACCATCGCGCTCAGTTGCATCAGATCGAGATCGGTGATGCGGGCGAGGGTGATGAGCGGCGTTCCCAGGGCGCCATAGGCCACGGGGGCGGTGTTGCCGATCAGGGCCAGCTTGGCGGCCTCGAGCGGACGGAAGCCCAGGCCAATCAGGAGCGCGCCGGTGATGGCCACGGGCGTGCCGAAGCCGGCGGCGCCCTCGATGAAGGCGCCAAAGGCGAAGGCAATCAGGAGGGCCTGGATGCGGCGGTCCCCGGATACGCCCGCGATCTGGGTCTGCAGCACGGCAAACCCGCCGCTATCGACCGAGAGCTGGTAGATGAAGATCGCATTGAGAATGATCCAGCCGATGGGGAAGAGCCCATACATCGCGCCGTAGACGGTGGCCGCGCCCGCGAGCTGGGCCGGCATGCCATAGACAAAGATCGCCACGCCGAGGGCGACGATCAGGCCGGCCAGCGCCGCGAGGTGCGCCCGGACATGAAAGAAGGCGAGCAGGCCGAGGAGCACGACGACAGGAATCGCGGCAATCAGCGCGGAAACGCCAATGCCGCCCAGGGGGGCGTAGACTTGTGACCAGGGAGCCATGGGATGCGAGGGGTTCGGATTCTGGATACGGACGATCCAGCACTGTAAAAAAAGCGGGAGGGAGGAGCGAGTCAGGCCCGCGGAAAGGTGGCGAGCGATTTTTCGCCGCGGGACAGTTCAAGCGACGCAGGGGAGCGGTCCCGGCCCTCGCTTGGCCGTGGTTTGATACCGTGTCAGGAGTGTAATCCGTGGCCCAAGGTTTGGGTTAGCCACAAATTTCACCCCTTGCCCAACTCGGAACCAAGCCTCGTTCGGATCCTCACCCGGTCCCTCACGCCCGCAGTCTCGGGCCGGCGCTCCGCGCGGCACCTTACTTCGGGATGACGCTCGTCCAGACGTAGGCCTGGAACATGACGAGCAGGCCGACGAGAATCGCGAGCGCCACGCTGTGCCAGAACACGGCGCGCAGGATGGTCCCGGCCGAGGGGCTTTCGGGGTGGCCGCCGGTGGCGACGCTGGCGACCACGATGCTCTGCGCATCGATCATCTTGCCCATGACACCGCCCGAGCTGTTCGACGCGGCCATCAGGATGGGTGAGAAGCCGAGTTGTTCGGCGGAGACCTTTTGCAGGTTGCCGAAGAGCACGTTCGACGAGGTGTCGCTGCCGGTGAGGGCCACGCCAAGCCACCCGATCAGGGGCGAAAAGAAAGGAAACAGCCACCCGGTGCCGGCCATCGCGAGGCCCATCGTGGTATCCGTGCCGCTGTAGCGGGTGGTGAAGCCGAGGGCCATCATCACCGAGATGGTGATGAGGGAAACGCGGACGCGGAGGAGCGTTTGCCCGTAGATTTTCACGGCGCGGCGGAAGCTGACGCCGAGGGCGATGGCCGAGGCGATGCCGGCCAGCAAGAGGGCGGTGCCCGTGGCTGAGAGGAGGTTCAGGTTGAAGATCGCCTTCTCCAAGGTGGGCTCCGGCGCGACGGGCGGGACTTTTTGCACGGCGAGGTGGAGGACCGGCACCGGGATCTGCGGAGCATACCACGCGTTCAACTGGTTCTTGATGATCGGCAGACCCCAGCAAAAGACGAAGCCGGTGAGGAAAATCCACGGGAGCCAGGCCTTCCACGCCGGCTGGCCGTCCGTCGCCGGGGCGGGAGCTGACTCGGCCGGAGCGGCCGGCGCGACGTCGCGCGGCTGCCAGAATTGCATGAGCACAACGAGCGAGATCATCGAGACGGCAGCCGCGACAATGTCGACGAGCCACGGCCCGTGAAAATTGCTCATCACAAACTGCATGATGCCAAAGGTGCCGCCGGCGACGAGGCAGGCGGGCCATACCGCGACCATGCCGCGCCAGCCGACCTGGGCCGCGACGAGCCAGAACGGAACGAGCAGGGAGAAGAACGGCAATTGGCGGCCGACCATCGCGCTGAGTTGCAGGAGATCCAGCCCGGTGAGCGGGGCGAGGGTGACGAGAGGAATGCCCAGCGAACCGAAGGCGACCGGCGCCGTGTTACCGATGAGGGCGAGCTTGGCAGCCTCGAGCGGCTTGAAACCCAGGCCGATCATCAGCGCGCCGCTGATCGCAACCGGGGCACCGAAGCCCGCCGCGCCCTCGATAAAGGCGCCGAAACTGAACGCCAGAAGGAGAGCCTGGATGCGGCGATCGCTGGAGACGCCGGCGATCTGTTTCTGCAGGACGGTGAACTGGCCGGTCTCAACGGAGAGCTGGTAGATGAAGATCGCGTTGATGATCAGCCAGCCGATGGGCAGGAACCCGAAGGCGGCGCCGTACCCGGCGGCGGCGAGCGAGAGCGAGAGCGGCATCCCGTAGGCTCCCACGGCAATCGCGATCGCGACCACCAGGGCAATGATCGCGGCGATGTGCGCGCGGACGTGCCAGAAGGCGAGCAGGCCGAGGAGAACGACAACAGGGATGGCGGCGATCAGCGCGGACGTGCCGATACCGCCGATGGGAGCGTAGTTTTGTGACCAGGGCATGGAGGTGAGTCGAAGGGGCTAGAAGACCAAGGAACCAAGAGACCAAGGGACCGGAGACCGCGGGGTGGCGGTGGGGCGGAACGGAGCGAGCCAGCGGGGCGGAGACGTGGCGAGCGATTTTTGCTGGCGATTCCAACGGCGCCAGTCTTCGACCACCGCCGGTTCCATCGGACCGACAAAAGTTCAGTCTCCCAGTCGGTGCGTCGCGGCGGGACGTGGTGCCGGAAGGACGAGGGCAAGGCAGGACTGGGCACCGACGTGGTGGCAACCAGCCCCAGCCCACACACCCCGGCGCTGCGCGCCACCCCTCTCCAGAGGGGATCTTTGGCCCGTGCTTCTTCAGGATCCCCTCTGGGACAGGGGTGCCCGAAGGGCGGGGGGTGTGGCTTGATGTACTCTCCTATGGGACGCTGTGGTCGGAGTCCGGCGTTGCCCCATTCGTCGCAGCTGGCTGGACGGGAGATGTAATCCTGAACAACGTCGGCGGCACTATGACAACCCAGCGTTTCTTCCATGGTGGCGTGATGGGGGCGACTTCCCTCGCGTTGGCGACGGCCGCCACGTCCATGGCCAAGCCCGAGACGAGGGTGCGTTCCGAGATCCCGGCCGAGTATCGCTGGGATTTTTCGGCCATCTATCCGAGTTGGGAGGCGTGGGACGCCGGGATGAAGGCGATGGAGGGTCAGATGGACGCATTTGCCGCGCTCAAGGGCACGCTGGGACAGGGACCGGCGGCGGTACTGAAGGCGTACCGGAGCTACGACGAAATCGGCATGCTGCAGTACAAGGTGTACCGCTATCCGCAGCTTCAGCGCGATGTGGACACGCGCAACCAGGAGATCGGCGGGAAGTTCCAGCGGGTCGGGGCCATCTTCGCGAAGTTCGGCACGGCCACGGCCTGGTTTACACCGGAACTCCTGACGATTCCGCAGGCGACGATGGAGAAGTGGATCGCGGAGACGCCGGAGCTGGCGCCGTATCGCTACAGCATCCTCGACAACTACCGCCAGCAGACGCACGTCCTCGACGAGAAGGGCGAGCGTCTGCTGTCGCTCGCGTCCCGCTTCAACCAGACGCCGACCGCGACGTTCCAGGAACTCAGCACGTCCGACATCAAGTTCCCGCAGGTCACGCTGTCCGACGGCAAGGACGTCACGCTCACCCCCGGCGCGTATCAGTCAGTCCTCTACACGAATCACCATCAGGCGGACCGCGCGAAGGCGTTCGAGGCGTACCTCAAGACCTACGCGGCGACGGCGAACACCTACGCGGCGATCTACAACGGCGTGCTGCAGCGCGGGTGGTTTTCCGCCCAGGCGCGCAACTATCCGTCGACCCTCGAGGCGGCCCTGGATGGCAACGCGATCCCGCCGGCCGTGGTGGAGACGCTGGTCGCAACGGCCCGCGCGGGCACCGCCCCGCTCCAGCGCTACCTCAAGCTGCGCCAGAAGCTGCTCGGGTTGGAGACCTACCACTTGTACGACGGATCGATCCCGATCTTCAAAACGGACACCGCCTATCCGTACGATGCCGCCAAGGACCTGGTGACCACCTCCATCGCGCCGCTGGGCGACGACTATGTGGCGAAGTACCGGCAGTTCGTCTCGGGCGGACGAATCGACGTGTACGAGAACGAGGGCAAGCGCAGCGGCGCCTACAATGCCGGGGTGTACGGCGTCGGGCCCTA
>CAINHV010000015.1 GCA_903848965.1 uncultured Opitutia bacterium
CATCCGGCTGCCCTCTTTCAGTCCCACGGCATAGGCGGTGAACACGCGCCGGATTTCATCCCGCACCCGTCGGAACTCGGCCAGGATTTCCTCGGGCGCGCCGGTGGCATGCGCGGGATCGTCGAAGCCCCAGTGGTGGCGGTTGACCTGGCCGGGAAAAATCGGGCAGGCCTGATCGGCGTGGCCGCAGACCGTGATCACGGTGGTGATCGCCCGGTCGAGAAATTCGTTCATCGATTTCGAGGTGTGGTACGAGATGTCGATCCCGATCTCCTGCATCACCTCGATGGCGACGGGATGGACATAACCGGCGGGCTTGGAACCGGCGCTGTGCACGTCGACGAGGCCGTCGACGGTGGCCCGCAAAATGCCCTCGGCGAGATGACTGCGGCAGGAGTTGCCGGTGCAGAGAATGAGAACGGAGGGCTTCATGCGGAAGGGGCGGCGACGGTCCAGCGGCGTTGGAACCACCGGGCGGCGTGAACGAGGGTGATGAGCGCCGGCACCTCAATCAGGGGACCGACGACGGCGGCGAAGGCGACGTCCGACTTCAGTCCGAACACCGCGATGGCGACGGCGATCGCGAGTTCGAAGTTGTTGCCCGCCGAGGTGAAGGCGACCGAGGTGGAGCGCGGATAGTCCGCGCCCAGTTTTTTGGCCATGGCGAAGCTGACGAAGAACATGACGCCGAAATAGATCACGAGCGGCAGCGCGATCCGCAGGACATCGAGGGGCAGTTGCACGATGGCCTCACCCTTGAAGGTGAACATCACGACGATCGTGAACAGGAGAGCGCCGAGGGTCAGTGGGGCGATTCGCGGAAGGAAGACGTCCTCGTACCACGCTTCGCCCTGCCAGGGAACGAGCACGACCCGGCTCAGGGCGCCCGCGGCGAACGGGATGCCGAGGTACACCATCACGCTCCAGAAGATGTCCTTCATCGCCACCGGCACCAGCGCGCCAGCCAGGCCGAAGTAGGGTGGCAGCACCGTGATGAAGACCCAGGCGTAGAAGCTGTAGAAGAGGATCTGGGCGAGGCTGTTGAGTGCGACGAGGCCGGCGGCATATTCGCGGCTGCCGTCCGCCAGATCGTTCCAGACGAGGACCATCGCAATGCACCGCGCGATGCCGACGAGAATCAGGCCCACGAGATAGTCCGGCCGATCCCGCAGGAGCAGCACGGCGAGCAGGAACATCAGGGCGGGCCCGATGATCCAGTTTTGCACCAGCGAAAGCGTGAGGATCCGGACATTGGCGAAGACCCGCGGGAGCTGCCCGTATTTCACCTTCGCGAGCGGCGGGTACATCATGAGGATCAGCCCGATCGCGATCGGGAGATTCGTCGTGCCAATCGTCAGCGGCGCAAAGAACGCCTCCGGATCGGTGAGCAGAAAATGGCCGATGGCCACGCCCGCCGCCATGGCGCCGAAAATCCAGACCGTCAGGTAGCGATCAAGGAACGACAGGCTTCGGGCCGGGGGAGGGGACATAAGGGGAGATGGGCCGGCGCGTTCAGGCGCCGAGAGCCGTCGCGGACTTGCGGACACAGGCGGGGATGGCGCCGTGGAATTCGGTGCGGATTTTCGCCAGCCTGGCGCGGTCGGCGCGCAAGAATCGTTCCTCCCGCCCGCAGTCCTGCAGGCAGGCGAGGTTGGTCGAGAGCTGGGCGGTGCGCTGCGCGGGGAGCCGGTAGATCATCCAATTCCCGCTCCGCTCGGACTCCACCAGACCGTGGCGTTTCAGATAACTGAGATGCTTGGAGATTTTGACCTGGGGCTCGCGGAGGACGGACTGGAAGTGGCACACGCATAGCGGGCCCTCGAGCAGCAGATGCAGAATCCGGAGGCGGGTCCGGTCGCACAGGCAGTCGTAAATTTGCACCAAGTCCACGGATTTAATATGCGCCGGCAGGAATATGCCTCAAGGAGAATGTGAAATCCAGGATCAGAATGGCCCTGGTGGCGTCGCCGAAAGCCGGGCGTAGTGACGCCGGCTGCGGGCTTCGAGGATCTTCAATTCCACATTACCTACACCCGCGAACGACTAATCTCCGGGATCGATCTTAGGGATTGCACCGGTGACCTCGGTTTCTAGGGTCCCAACTTTTACGTGATGCAGTCGCATGGCCCCAAGCGCGTCTACACTCCCCACTCACTCGAATTCTGGTTTGGCAAACTCGAGAGTGATTGGGAAGGGGCCTTCACCCCTACGCAACTGGAGCAGGGACGGCAGATTTACGTTGATGGGCAGGTCCGCGAGCTGGAATTGACGGATCGCGACGCGATCGTTCACCGCCGGGTCGAGAAGAAGGATGAATATGCGGTCATCGAATGGTCGGCCGAGGGCCTGGCCGTCCGCTCTTCCTCCACCGATCGCGACTTGGCCCATGCGCTGGCGGTCGCCGGGCTCCATGAGATCGAGGAATTGGTGGCGGACGAAATCTCGCCCCTCCCGGGCGACGATCCCGCGGCCGGAGCCAGCGCCGAATCCGAGGCTCCGGCCAACGGGCACGGCAACGGTCATGCCGTGGCGCGCGGCAAGGCCCTGGGCATGGCGGCGAGTGGACGTCTCTCTGCAGGGGTGCCCGCCGCCCCCGCCGCGCCCGCCTCGGGTCCTTCGCGAACGCTGGTGCTCGTGTTCAGGACGAGGTCCGCCGGCCTGACGTTTCAGGCGGCGTGGCTGGACGAGAAGAAGGTGAAGCATCCGGCGCTCGGTCCCGGCGCCCATACCAATGGCAACGGCCACGTCACTTCCGGGGAACGCGCCAAGTTGATCGGGCTCGCCGCCTATGCCCGCAAGGCCCACTTCCACTATAATCAGGAGACGGGGGTCTACCTGATGGAGTCGCTGGTGGAGATCCCCAACTTCCTGCGCACGGTCCTCCCCGCGTGGCGCCGGCTCTTCGTCATCGAGCTCGACGACAAGTCGGCCAACCTGCTCAAGGGCACCCGGATCGTGGAGATCGAAGCGGTGGCCGAGCGGGCGCCCGCGGCGTCAGGCGGTTCCGGCAGCAGCCCCGGCGATGCGGCGCTGAACCTGCGGTGGATTTTTCGCGCTGGTGAACGGATGCTGACCGACACCGAGGTAAGCGCCCTGCTGAAGCGGGGCGGCCAGCCCGTCATCCTGCCGAATCTCGGCATCGTCGCGCTGCCCGCGGAGAAATGGAGCACCTACCAGGCCTGGCAGCGCAACGTCGAGGAGAGCCAGCACGGCGGCCCGGCCGAGGCGGCGCCGATCTCGCCGTATCTGATTTTTTCCCTCTTCAACGACGATCGCCTGAAACTCACGCTCTCGCCGGAAATCGAGGCCTGGCGGCAGTCGCTCTTCGCGCCCCCTGCGGCCCCGCCGTTGCTGGCCGAGTTGCTCCGGCCGTATCAGCGCCGCGGCGTCGAGTGGATGTATCACCTGTGCGACGTCGGCTGCCATGGGCTGCTGGCGGACGAAATGGGCCTGGGCAAGACGCTCCAGGTCCTGTCGCTGCTCGCGGCGCGCCCGGTGGGCGATCAGCCCACGCTCATCGTTTGCCCCGCGAGCGTGGTCCCGGTCTGGCGGGAGGAGATCGCAAAGTTTTTCCCGGACCTGGCCGTCGACGTGCTCAAGACCGGCCACGACTTCACGCAGCGCCGGGAACGGGTGATCTGGCTGGCGAGCTACACGCAGCTGCGGAAGCACCGCGCCTTCCTCCCTGAGGTGGAGTTTGGCTACGCCGTGCTCGACGAGGGCCAGTTCATCAAGAACCCCGATGCCAAGATCACGCAGACCTGCTTCGCGGTCCGCGCCCGGCACCGCCTCGTCCTCACCGGCACGCCGCTCGAGAACCGGCAGCTGGATCTGTGGAGCATCTTCCGGTTCCTTCTGCCGGGCCTGCTGGGTTCGCGGCAGGCGTTCGAGTCGGCGTTGCACGCGAACCGCGAGGGCACGCTCACGCGCCTGCGGGCCCAGCTGGCGCCCTTCATCCTCCGCCGGACGAAGAACGAGGTCGCGCGGGAACTCCCGCCGAAGGTCGAAATGGATCTCATCTGCCCGCTCACCGATGTGCAGCGCGCCGAGTATGCGCGGATCTGCAGCGAGGGCCTCGAGCGGCTGGGCGACGACGTGGGCGTCGCGATGCGCGAGAAGTCCTTCGGCTTCCTCGCGCTGCTCACGCGGCTGCGGCAGACCTGTTGCGATCCCGACATGCTGCCGTGGCTCAAGGCGCCGCTGACCGATTCCGGCAAGATCAACCTGTTGCTTGAGAAACTGGCCGAAGTCGTCGGCAGCGGTCACCGCGTGGTGATCTTCTCCCAGTTCGTGATGTTGCTTGATCGCGTGCGCGAGGCGCTGACCAAGACCTTCCCGGAGCTGCCGCTCTTCGAGCTGACGGGCATGACGATCGATCGGCTGAAGCCGGTGCAGCAGTTCCAGCAGGCGCCGGGGGCGGCGGCCATGCTCGTCTCGCTCAAGGCGGCCGGCACGGGCATCACCCTGCATGCCGCCGACTACGTTTTCCTGCTCGATCCCTGGTGGAATCCCGCCGTCGAGGCGCAGGCGGTCGACCGCGTGCACCGGATCGGCCAGACCAACACCGTTTTCGTGTACCACATGGTAACGGCGGGCACGATCGAGGAGCGCATCCAGGTGCTGAAGGCCTCGAAGAAGGATCTTTTCGACAAGCTGATCGGCGGCCTCGGGGGCGACTTCGACCTCAGCCAGCATTTCACATCGCTGCGCAGCCTCGTGACCCTGACCGGGGCGACCGAGCCCGAGGAGTCGACGGAGCCGTACACGCTCGACTAGGTGGGTTCGCCGCAGGGCGGCGAACCCTAGGGCTTGTTTCCCGTGGCATGAATGCTTGAATGGCGGCCTCGTGTCCTCGCTGAACCATTGCCGCCGGTCCGTGAGACTGGCGGCCTCGCTGCCGGATGAAAATGGCCCCGCTATTCTCTCTGGCTGCGGGAAGGACGAAGTTCGCCCCGCGGCCCGATGAAGGCCATTCGCGTTCCCCATCGCGAGTTCATGCGCCGGTTGCTGCGGTTGCTGCGGTGGCGGGTCTGGATCACGGAAAAACTGCAGCCGACGGAGTGGCAGGCGATGCTGCTCTGGGCCGCGGTGGCCGGGTTCCTCGGCGCGTTGGTCTCAATTCTATTTACCACGCTGACGGAGACCATCTACGACTGGTTCGGAAGCCGGAACCTCGGCATCGTGGGCTCGATGCAACAACTGCCGTGGTGGGGCTGCCTCCTGGTGCCGACGGTGGGCGGCGCGCTGGCCGGGTTGGTCCTGCATTGGGGACCGCGGCTCACGCGGCGTGAGAGTTCGACCGACTACATGGAAGCCATCGTGATCGGCTCCGGCCGTCTGCCGGTTCGCTCGAGCATCATCAAGTCCATCGCCGCGCTCTTCTCCATCGGTTCCGGCGGCTCGATCGGGCGCGAGGGCCCGATGGTGCAGCTCGCGTCCGTCATCGCCTCGCTGGTTGGCCGGTGGCGCAAGTTTTCCCCGCCGCAGTTGCGCTTGCTGGTCGCGTGCGGCGCCGCGGCCGGAATCGCGTCGGCGTACAACGCGCCGATCGCCGGCTCGTTTTTTGTCGCCGAGATTATCCTCGGCACCATCGCAATGGAAAGCCTCGGACCCCTCGCGATCTCCGCGGTGGTGGCGACGCTGACCGTCCGCGGACTGACCGCCGCGCATGTGCTCTACCAGGTGCCGCCCTTTGTCCTCGGCTCCGTGTGGGAGATGGTGCCGTACGTCGTCCTCGGGCTCATCTGCGGTTTCCTCGCGCCGGTGTTCCTGCTCTCGCTGAAACAGGCGGAGACCTTTTTCGTCGCCCTGCGGATCCCCTTGATCGCGCGGCTGGCGCTGGGCGGGCTCGCGGTCGGCGCGATCGCGATCAACGTCCCGCAGGTGGCGGGCAACGGCTACTCGGTCGTGGTGGAAATTCTCACCGGGAAGCTGCTGTGGATGTCGATTGCCGGCATCTTTGCCTGCAAGTGGCTCGCCACGATGGCGTCGTTCGGCTCGGGTGCGCCGGGCGGCGTGTTCACGCCGTCCCTCTTCATGGGAGCCGGCGCGGGTCTCCTGTTCGGGACGGCGGTGCATCACATCTGGCCGCTCGCGGCCCACGATCCGCGGGCGTTTGCGCTGGTGGGCATGGGCGCGTTTCTCTCGGCGGCGACGCACGCGCCGGTGATGGCGGTTATCCTGCTGTTCGAAATGACGCTGAGCTACGACATCATCCTGCCGTTGATGGTGAGCAGTGTCCTGGCGTATTACACCGCGAAGAGCCTGCAGGGCGCGTCCCTTTACAGCGAGGCGATCAAGCGCAAGGCCGCGACGACCCCCGACCCCGTCCCCGAGGACAGCCGCGTCGAAGATATGATGCGCCCCGATCCGCCGGTGGTTCTCCCCTCGGCGAACTTCGCGGAGGTCGCGCAGCTCTTCCTCAGCGTGCGGGTGAACCACCTTTACGTGGTGGACGAGGCCAACCGGTTCCTCGGGGTCGTGTCGCTGCACGACATCAAGCCGTACCTGGGTGAGCCGGATCTGGCGGATCTGGTGATGGCCCGCGACATCGTGCGCGAGGACTTCCCCCGCGTTGCGCCGGACCAGACACTGACCGAAGCGCTGGCGGGATTCCTCGGCCTGTCGGCCGAACGGATTCCGGTCGTCGATCGCGACGGCACGCTGCGCGGCTCGCTGTCGAAGAGCGACCTGCTCCTCGCGCTCGTCGAGAAGCGCACGCCCACGCCGGAACCGCGGGTCTAGGGCGGATTAATAAATTCCGTAGCCATTCGGGCGTGGACGAGCCACGCCCCGACGCCGCACTTCGTAGGGGCGTGCCTCGTGCACGCCCGCAACGTCGTGTCGGCTACATTTCCACTTAAACGGCTCGAGGGCCGATACTTCAAGGTACCCACGACAAGATCCAACCCGCGGTCGCAGCCGCTGGGAGTGGCGCCGGCCTCTGACCGGCGTCCCGCCAGTCGGAGACTGGCGCTACGGCCTGCGATCGCGGGCGTGGGCTGGGGGATTTTCGGGCTTGGGCGGGATTAACTCAGTTGAACCGCGAAGCCCGCGAACGGGCGCGAAGAAACGCCTTTCAACGATGGAGGGCGTTTTTCAGCACCGAACGGTTCCCGCCCCCTCGCGCCAGTTTTGTGATGCACCTGCGACACAAAACTGGTCGCGCCCTTTCGGGGGCTTCGATCCTTACGGAAGCTCGTAAACCTCGATCAGGCTGATGCCGGTGCCGGCCCCGACCGCGCTGACCTGGATGCTGTAGACGCCGGGATCCAGTGAGACGACGACGGCGGCGTCTTTGGAACCCTCGATCAGCGCGAAGGCGCCGGAGCGATTCGCGGCGGTCCGAATCTCCGCGGCGCCCGCCCCTTCACTCCAGTTGTCGTTGGTGTAGATCGAGCGACCAGCGACGTCGTACACGGCCAGCGTGGGATCCGTGAGCGCGCCGGTCAGGCCATAGGCGACGAGTGCCGGCCCGGTGCCACGGATGAGCATGCTCTTGGGCCGCGCCCCGGTGACGACGAAGCTGAGGATGTGCGAGTCCGACCCCGCGCCCGTCTGGGCCCGGCTGGCCACGTTGACCAGGCGGCCGGGCAGCGTGAGCCGGTAGACCAGAATCATGGTGTCGTTATCCAAGGCGGCAGTGTAGGCGCCTCCATCCTGAAAGCCGGTGGTGGTGATGAAGTCATTGTCATTGCCGACAAACAGGAACCAGTCGTCCGGGGCGGCCGGATCGAAGGCGGGGACCAGGGCCATCGCCTCCCATTTCTCGGAGAGCGTGTTGACGTTGTCCGTCGGCCCGTTGTTCAGGCCGAACTTCGCGAGCTGGGTGGTATCGTTCAGATTCACGACGACCGTCGAAGCCGCGGGGGTGATCCCGCTGGCGAGGACCCCCGCCGGGGAGATCGGGGTGGCGGCGTCGTAGGCCGTGCCGGCGATGTTCGTGGCGGCGCTGATGTCGTAGACGAGAATGGAGCGATAGAGCGAGGTGGGGTTGGTGACGCCCCGGCCGTTGCCATCGCGGGCGAGGACGAGGAACTGGGTGTTGCTCAGCGCGAGCATCTCGCTCTGGGCGGGAACCCGGGTGGCGGTGCCGAGCAGGTAGGTCGGCAGCGGCACGACGTATTCGCCCTTCAAGGTCGGGGCGGCGGGATTGGTGAGGTCATAGGCCAGCAGGCGGGTGTGGCGCCGCGGGCCCGAACCGCCGGTGCCGCCGTCCTGCCGCGCGGCGGACTGGAGGAGGGCGAAGAGGGTTCGGCCGTCCGGGGAGAGCGAGAGGCCCTCGAGGCCCTGGTTGTTCTGGCGGCCGGTGACTGGGTCGGCGGGCGAGGGAACGGCCTGGCCGACACCGGGATTGTTGGAGGCGAAGGAGTCCGCGCCATTCCGCTTGGGAATCAGGGCCTCCGGCGGGCGGATGACCGTGAGCAGCTTTCCGTCGGCGGCGAACTTGTACACGTAGGGGCCATACTCATCGCTGACCCAGAGCGAGCCGTCGGCATTCACCACGATGCCTTCAGCGTCGAGCGTGAGCCGGCCGTTGAAGGCCTGGGGCAGGGCGGGCAGCCCGGCGCGGACGCCGGATCCGACTCCCGTCGGATCGAGGGCCGTGAAGGGCGTCCCCCCGGCTTCGGTGAACTTGATGGTATCGCTCAGCGTCAGCCCAACCTGGTTCTGCGTACCGGCGCCGGCGGGGGCGGGAAGGAACGCGACCTCGATCTTGTTGAATCGCGGCGTGTAGTTCGTCGTGCCGACGACGTTGTAGCCGCGGTCCGGCTGGGTGAAGAGCGTGCCGGCGTAAGCGCCGTCCGGTAGCCGGCGCCACGAGCCGGGCTGAAAAGCAAAGGCGGAGAACGACCCGAAGGTCTCACCGAACTTGTCCCTTTGGGCCGCGGGCATCCGCCCGACGCCGACGAGGCCGTGGTTGACGAACACGCGCCCGTTCAGGCTGGACGTGACGGGTTGCGCGGTGGCGGGTGAAACAGCGAGGGCGACAAGCACCGCTGGAAATAGAAACGCGGAACGGAGGAGGACGGAGGGAAGCATAGACGAATCTATTATGTGGATTCATGCCACGAACTGGCGTCGTTCCGGCAACAGTTAGGTCACGTAAGTTTCGGTCTGTCCGCCGATGAACGCCTTCCATTGTCCACTTCCGGCTTCCTGAGACTCGCGCTCTAGCCTGACGGGTTCGAAAGTCCAAACCTCCCGCTGCTCACGCAGCGGGCTACCCCTGCGGTGTAGCCCTGCGCGTGAGCGCAGGGACTCGATTCCCACCGTAGTCTGATCCGCGAATCTCAAAAGGTGTGTAGGGGCGTGGCTCGTCCACGCCCGGCTCCACGTCGCCCGCCGTTCAATCGTCACAAATGTCACGGTCGTGTGTCGGCCCGGTGAAGAGATCGTGACGGCTGGTCATTAGGTTTGCCGAGGTTGCGCGCCGGCTGGCCTGTTCGCGGGCAACATGAAGTTTGCACCACTTCGCAGCACCATCGGGAGTATCCTTTCCCTCGTCTTCAGTTTGTCCGTGGGATTTGCCGCCAGCGAGTCCACCCCTGGCGGTGGCCTCCGCGGCCGGGTCGTGAACGCCGCGACCGGCCTGCCGGTTACAGGCGCGACCGTGACGGTGGAGGGCACCGATCGCATCGCCCGGACGGATCTGGATGGCAACTTCCGGCTGGCCGGCCTGTCCGGCGGCGTCGTCAGTGTGACCGCGGCGCGTGACGGCTCGCAGCCGGCGACGATCACCGGCGTGGCCGTCGGTGCCGAAATCGCCACCGTCGATTTTGCGCTCAACGCCGCAAGCGATGCCGTGGTGCGGATGGATACGTTCAGCGTTTCCGCCGACGTGGCCGCCGGCTCGGACGTGGGCCTGTTGAGCTCGCGGCAGAAATCCGCCGCGGTGAGTGATGCGATCGGTGGCCTGCAGTTCGGCCAGCTGGCCATCGGCAATGCCGCCGAAGCGATGGCGAAGGTGACCGGCGCCAGCCTCGTCGACGGCAAATACGTCATGATTCGCGGACTCGGCGATCGGTACTCGAACACGCTGCTCAACGGCGTCGCGGTGCCGACCGCCGATCCGGACAAGCGCGCGGTGCAGATGGATCAGTTTCCCTCCGATCTGCTCGAGAGCATCGTCACCACGAAGTCGTTCACGCCCGATCAGCCGGGAGCGTTTTCGGGCGGCAGCGTGAACCTGAAGACGAAGTCCTTCCCGCAGCAGTTCTTCCTTTCGCTGACCACGTCCGTCGAATTCCGGGAGGGCATCACGGGGCGCGATTTCCTTGCGGTGCCCGGTGTGAGCGGGGATCGCCTCGCGCTCGGCGGGAGCGACCGCGCCGCCCCGGCGCTGGCCACCGCGATTCCGGACCGCACGGCCGCCGGCATCGCTGCGCGGCAGGGCAACTTGGCCCTCGCCGGCCAGCTCGACCAGGCAAGCAAGGCCTTCGACAACCGCGGCTACTTTCCCGCCGTCACGCAAGCCGCGCCCGCGCTCGGCCTGTCGATGGCGTTTGGCGACCAAATCCCGTTCGGAGACGATCATCTGTTTGGCTACACCGCGAGTTTCACCTACGACCGCGACCAACAGGGCTACGCCGGGGGGGAGAAAAACCGTTTCGAGGGCATTGTCTCCGCGCCGCAGATCAAGCTGGCCCTGACCCCCGAGGCTTCCGGCCTGACCTTCGGCAGCGGCACTCGGCCGGCCGGCACGCCGCCCCTCGGCGTGATGAACAGCCAGCAGAGCGTGGCCTGGGGAGCGTTTGCCAAGCTGGCCCTGCGGCTCGCCGCGAATCATGAGATCAGCCTCGACCTGTTTCACAACCAATCCGCCGACGATGTCGTGCAGCGCGGGGTCGGCGAACAGCAGCGCGACTATCCGGGCAATTTCTACGAAGTCTACGACCTGCAGTACACCGAGCGCGGCGTCTCCTCGGTCCAACTCGCCGGCAAGAGTCTCTTCCCGTCGTCCCAGGATCTGCGCATCGATTACCGGCTCGCCTATTCGAAGAGCACGCTCGACCAGCCGGACTACCGGACGCTCGCCGCCTACTACGATCCTGCCGGGATGGCCGTGAATGCCACCGGCGTGCAGCCGAACCGGTTTTTCCGTGACCTCGCGGAGGACAGCCGGGAGGGTGCCATCGATGTCTCGCGCCCGATTTCGATCGGCGCCCGGGAAGTCCGGCTCAAGACGGGCGTGACCTGGCTGCAGGGTGACCGCGATTACCGGGAGGAACGCTTCCAATGGTCCAACCGGCCACAGTCTCGGGCGGACTTTGCGTCGTTTCCCGGCTCCATCGGAATCCTCGACCAGACGGCGAACAGCGTGAATTTCGGTAATACCATCTCCCGGCTCCAGGAGCCGAACAACTACGCCGCGCAGCAGACGATCACGGCGGGTTACCTGATGGGCGATTTCCCGGTGACCGCGCGCCTGCGGGCCATTGCCGGTGTCCGCGTTGAGCGGACGGAGATGGAGACGCGACCGGTTCGCCTGCCGGGGCTCAACCCACGCGACGGAACCATCCGCGGCACGGATGCGCTGCCGGCGCTCAATCTGGTTTACGAGGTCGGTCCACGCTCGAACCTGCGCGCGGCGTTCGGCCGGACGCTCGCGCGGCCAACGTTCAAGGAGCTCACCGACGTCCGCTCGGAGGATGTGTTTACCCTCGATACCTACCTCGGCAATCCGCAGCTCGGGCGCACGGTGATCAATAACTATGATCTCCGCTGGGAGTGGTTCCCGCGCCGGGGCGAAACGGTCGCCGTCAGTGCGTTCTACAAGCGCATGCGGGATCCGATCGAGGTTGTCTTCACCCCTGTGTCCGGGGCCATCCAGCCGCAGAATGTTGCGCGGGGCGAGGTTCAGGGCCTTGAGTTCGAATTTCGCCGCGGCTTGAACGCGTATTTCCCCCAGCTGGAGTCGTTCAGCTTCGGTGCGAACGTCGCCCTCGTTGCTTCGCGGGTGACGATCCCCGAAGTGGAAATGTCCAGCATTCGCCTCCAGGAACCCGGCGCGAAGTCCCGACGCGAACTGCTGGGCCAGTCACCGTATGTGTTCAACACCGACCTGACCTACAGCCAGCGGTCCTCCGGCACGACGGCGACCCTGTCGTACAACCTGGTCGGGAAGCGGCTCGCGCTGGTGCAGTTCGGCTCGCTCCCGGATGTGTACGAGCAGCCCGCGGGGCGCCTGAACCTGGTCCTGTCGAAGCGGCTGACCTCCCGCCTGAGGTTGAAATTTACCGCGCGCAACCTCCTCGATCCGACCCGCGAGAAACTCGTCCCGTTCGACGGATACGATCTCGTCTACGACCGTTACCAGGCCGGCCGCAGTTACTCCCTTGGGCTCACGTACCTCTTCGAGTGAGCCCGTTCCTCTTTTTCTCCCGCCATCAAAAACCATCCATGAAACTAAAGTCCCTCTTCCTCCTTGCGCTCGCGGCTTCCGCTGCGCCGGTATTTGCGGCTGACGTCATCGTCAGCGGCCAGATTTCCGCCAGCACCACCTGGACGGCCACCAATCGCTACCAGCTTCAGGGCAAGGTCTACGTCGTTAACGGCGCGACCCTGACCATCGAGCCCGGCACCGTGGTCCAGGGCCGCCTCAGCTCGGGCAATGACGCGGCGGCGCTCGTGATTACCCGCGGCGCCAAGATTAATGCGTCCGGCACGCCGGAGAAGCCGATTATCTTCACCTCCGAGCTCGACAACCTGAACGGCAATCTCACGGCGCGCGACGTCGGCCTCTGGGGTGGCGTGGTCATCCTCGGCAACGCGGCGATCAATTCCCGCTCGGACAGCGCGATCGTGGCGGCGCCGATCACGGACCAGATCGAGGGCATCGTCCTGAGCGGCGGCGACACCACCCTCGGCACGTACGGCGGCACGAACGACGACGACAATTCCGGCACCTTCCGCTACGTCTCGATTCGCCATGGCGGAGCGATTGTCGGCACGGCGAATGAGCTCAACGGTCTCTCCATGGGTGGCGTCGGTCGCGGCACCACGATCGAGTTCATCGAGGTGTTCGCGAACCGTGATGACGCCTTCGAGTGGTTCGGCGGCACGGTGAATTGTCGCTATCTTGTGGCGGCGTTCAGCGGCGACGACTGCTTCGACTACGATCAGGGCTACCGGGGCAACCTGCAGTTCCTCTTCGCCCTCCAGGGCGACAACCGCCAGAATGACTCGGACGACGGCTATCTGGGCGACAAGGGCTTCGAGCTTGACGGCGCGACTGCCCCGGAGGCGACGGCGACCCCGATGGGCGGCGGCACCATTTTCAATGCGACGATGATCGGCATTGGCGGCTCCGCCCGCCCGAACGGCGCGGCCGGCGCGAACAATGTCGGCATGCACATGCGCGACAACGGCGCCCACAAGATCTACAACTCGGTCTTCGTTGACTACGCCAACATCTTCCAGGTGGATGCCGACGAGCAGCCCCGCATTGATGCCGGCGACTTGAAGTTCGAGAACAACACGTACTTCTCGCATCTCGCCGCGAACAACGTGTTGAATTCAACTGGGGGCACGGGCTATTTTTCCAGCGGCTCGGCGCTCCGTCCCTCGCTCTATTCGGCCGGATTGAATGTGAACGTCAATCCGCTGCTGCGCGGCATCTCCCGGTCCGCCAATCGTCTGCTTGATCCCCGCCCGGCCACCAACAGCCCGTTGCTCGCCGTGGGCAGCACGACGACGCCGTCGGGAACCTTCTTCAGCAGCACGACCTACCGGGGCGCGTTCGGCACCTCGAATTGGGCCGCGGGTTGGACGAAGCTCTGGGTCGATGGCTGGTTCGCCCTCGAAAGCGCCGGCACCTCCGATGTCCCGATTCTGTCCGGGTCGGCCAACAAGTTCATCAACGTTTCCACCCGCGGGTTCGTGGGCACGGGTGATCAGGTCATGATTGTCGGTTTTGTCATCCCGGCTGGCCAGGCGCAGACCGTGCTGATTCGTGGCGTGGGCCCGACCCTGGGTTTGGCTCCCTTCAGCTTCCCCGGGGTGATCGCCGACCCGACGATTGAGATCTACAAGGCCGGGGTGGCCACCGCGATCGCGACGAACGACAACTGGAGCGGAACGCAGGTGTCGACGATCTCGGCGCAGGTGGGCGCGTTTGCCCTGGCGGCGGGCAGCGCGGATTCAGCGCTGGTGATGAATCTCGAGCCGGGTGGCTATACCGTCATTGCCAAGGGCAAGGGCACGGCGACGGGCGTCGCCATCGTCGAGGTCTACGAGATCGACTAACGCGGTTTTGGTGTCGCCAAAACGGAATTGATTTTCCGCGGTGCGGAAAAGTCAGGGGATCAATCCCTTGATGGTTTGGTGCAACGGCGGGGCGGGGTCGCAAGACTCCGCCCCGCTTCCGTTTTTATCGCCGGCCGTTGGCGTCGTCGATGTACGGTCCGCGGTCGTACTCCCGCCCGGCCCGTTTCCTGTCGCACCTGCCGATTCAAATCGGGCGGCAGCGGGAGCGGAGCCCTTGCTGGGCTTGTCCTCCGGTTCGAAATGCCATTCGAGATTCGAACACTGCGCCGATCGTCCGCGCGCAATCCGAGGGTAACGTATTACTTGGGTTCCGAAGTTGGCATCGTAGCCCGCGGCGTGAGCAGCGGGACGACTTTAGGCGAAGCAGTGAAGAAGTCCCTGCCCTCACGGGCAGGGCTACGCCGAACCGATGAACTTCGGAATCCAAGCAATACGTTACACACCATCGCGGGTCTTGAGATGATCCGTACTTCCAAGCCTGGGGGGGCTGAGGTCACTCGAGGCCAATGTCTTGCGAAAATAACCCACGGCCTCGGCGGAGCTCGGCCCACCACCTGCGCAAACACCGAACGCCAGTCCGGGCCATGCCGCTGGTCGTCACCGATTCGTCACCTTTGTCACCCAACCGTCACCTAAATTGCCGCAGTCGTTCCGTTTTTGTCACACGTTCGCCATCCAATCGTAACATTCGTGCAGGATGGTAAGGCAGTCGGATTGCACCCCGGCACGTTCGTTCTCCAAACCATCATGACGTCATCCTTATTCTTCCGCTGTCTGGCTCTCGTGGCCGGACTTGTGGCCGTCGCGCCTCCTCTGGTCGCGCAGGACAATGCCGCGCTGCTCAATCTCCTCGTCCGCAAGGGCGTGCTTTCCGATCAGGAGGCCGACGACATTCGCTCCGATCTTGCGAAGGAAAATTCTGCGGCGCTCGTCACGACGTCCAAGACCAACAACCTGGAGAAGCTGTCCCTCGGCGCGCGGTTCCAGACCCAGTTTGTCGACCTCGATACCGATACCGGCGGCGCCATCGCCAACCCGGCCAACATTCAGCACTTCTTCCAGCGCCGGATCTATTTTGGGCTCCGGGCGCAGTTCTCGGCCAACTGGTCGAGCTACCTCAATTACGACTTCGCCGGTTCGACCTTCGATCAGGCGACGATCAGTTGGAGGCACAGCGACCAGCTCGTCGTCGACTTCGGCCTCCGCAAGGTGCCGTTCGGCTACGATGAGTGGTCGATTTCGAGCGGCGCGCTCAAGAGCATCGAGCGTTCGACCGTCACGCGCTTCTTCGTCGAGGGAAACAACGGCCGCCGCCTCGGGGCCGGCAGTTATCATCAGGGCGTCTTCATCGGCGGGGCTTCGACCAACGGCGAGTTCACCTACAATGTCGCCGTCACCAATCCCGAGCGCGGTGAGGATGCGAGCGCGGCGGTCCCCGGTGTCGGCAACGCCACGAACAACAATTTCGCCTACTGGGCCAATGCCGGCTACGGGGTGAAGTTCGGCGAGACGCTGTTGAACTCGTTCAAGGTCGGCCTCTCCGCCGGGTTGCTGCCCGATCAGGGCGGACCGGCCAACACCAACCTCGGCCGCGGCTACGACCTCTCCGTCTACTCCGCCTACGCTGATCTCTACTCCGGACCGTATTCCCTCGTGGCGGAATACTACTGGGCGCACAACGAGCGGGGCGCGTCGCTGACGCAGGATGCCAACCCTTCCGGTTTCTGGGTCCAGCCTTCGTACCGTTTCGGCGCCTTCGAGCCCACGCTGCGCTACAGCTTCACGGATTCCGACGGCCGCGGGATCGTTCCGGGCGATCTCGTCCGTTCGGCCCCGATTGTCGCCGGCCTGACTTTCGATCGGCTGAGCGAGTGGTATGCCGGCGTGAACTGGTACCCGGTCGGCAACGACCTGAAACACGAAGTCAAAGTACAAGCCGGCTACATCTACGCCGAGTCCACCCGGCGGCTCACCGGCCCGGCCGGCGTTTCGAAACTCAAGACCGATGGCTTCCGCAGCCAGCTTCAGGTGAATTTCTAGTCAGCAAGATCCAACCGGTAGGGGCGCAGTCTCGCTGCTCCCTCCCTTCCGAACCGGCGCAGTAAGTCTGCGCCCTTACCCAAAATCTACTTCTCTCCCATGAACTCATTCAGTCTCCGCTCCGTGGCCGTTTCGTTCGGCCTCTTCCTCGCCGGCTCGGCCGGCCTTTCCGCGCAAGCCATCCGCGTCGACGAAAACCTGCCCGAGTACAAGCCGGTCAGCGGCGTTTCCGGCAAGTTGAGCTCCATCGGCTCCGACACCCTCAACAACCTCATGACCTACTGGGCCGAGGAGTTTAAGCAGCTTTACCCGAATGTCTCGATCGAGGTCGAGGGCAAGGGTTCCTCGACCGCGCCGCCGGCGCTCATCTCCGGCACGGCCCAGCTCGGGCCGATGAGCCGCAAAATGAAGAACGAGGAGATCGACGCCTTCGAAAAGAAGTACGGTTACAAGCCGCGGCTCGTCGGCGTCGCGATCGACGCCCTCGCGATCTACGTCAACAAGGACAACCCGATCAAGTCGCTCACCCTCCAGCAGGCCGACTCCATCTTCTCCGCCACCCGCAAGCGCGGCGGCCAGAACGTCAGTACCTGGGGTCAGCTCGGCCTGACCGGCGAATGGGCCAACAAGCCCGTCTCGCTCTATGGCCGCAACAGCGCCTCGGGCACCTACGGTTTCTTCAAGGAGCTCGCCCTCTCGAACGGCGACTACAAGGGCAGCGTCAAGGAGCAGCCCGGTTCGGCCTCGGTCGTGCAAGGCATCGAGAAGGAGCTTGGCGGCGTCGGCTATTCCGGCATCGGCTACAAGACCTCTGGCGTTCGCGCGGTCCCGATTTCGGACAAGGGCGGCCCGGTCGAGGCCACGCAGGCCAACGCCGAGACGTTCAAGTATCCGATCTCCCGCTATCTCTACGTTTACATCAACGTGAACCCCGCGACGGGTCCCGATCCGCTGGTGAAGGAATTCATCCGGTTCGTGCTCTCGAAGCAGGGTCAGGACGACACGGCCAAGGATGGTTACTTCCCGCTGCCGGCGAAGAAGGCCGCGGAGTTTCTCGAGAGTTCCGGAGCGCTGTGAGGCGTCGTCCGGTGTGTGGGCTTGCCTTGCCACCCCGGGCGTCACCCGAATGTCACACTCCGCCGCTTGTCCCGTCCCTTCCGTGCCGTGCTAACTGATTCCGACTAACACGCCTTCCACCATGTCTTCCGCCACCCTGCCTCCTCCCGCCGCGCGACCCCTGGTTCGCAAGGGAGTTTCGCGCCGGGTGAAGGTGGTGGATCGCCTCGCGGACATCTTCATCCGTACGGGTGGAGTGGGGATCATCGTGATCGTCGCGCTGATCTTTGTCTTCCTCGGGGTGGAAACCCTCCCGTTGTTCCGGGGCGCGCAACAGAAGGTGGTCTTCGAGGCGAAGCTGCCCGCCGCCCCGCCTACGGATCAGGTCCGGGCCCTCGGGATCGACGAGTACGAGTCACACCTATACTATCTCGATGCGACGGGCCTTGTCCGTTTCGTGGACACCGCGTCGCTCCAGCCCGATTCCGAGTTTCCGATTCCCGCGGTGGCGCCGGGCCGGGTCAGCGCCGCCTACCGGACGCCGTCCCGCGACAAGCTCATCGTCGGGACGGACGACGGCCGCGTGATCTTTGCCGAGGCCAGGTTCATCATCACCTACGACCAGAAGGCCGGCCGTCACGTGAAGGCCGGGCTCAACCAGACGGGTAAACTCGCCGCCGTGGCACCGTCGCCGATTCGGCAGATTCACGCCCGCCAGAACTCGACCGGCGACTACTTCTACGCCTTCGCCAACGAGGAGGGCCGCCTCTTCTCGGGCAAGTTCGTCGAGGGCGAGCCGATCGATCCCCCGCAGCCCGTCGGCGGCGAACTCACCGGACGGATCACCGGACTCATCGTCGATTACGAGGGCAACAAGCTCTTCGTCGCGACCGACGCGAAGAAGCTCTACCACTACTATCTCGATGACTCCCGCGAGCGGCCGTACCGGGTGTACGATCTGCCCTCCGCGATCACCGCGATGG
The DNA here is from genome assembly GCA_903848965.1 of uncultured Opitutia bacterium. Taxonomy (GTDB): domain Bacteria; phylum Verrucomicrobiota; class Verrucomicrobiia; order Opitutales; family Opitutaceae; genus ER46. The sequence continues at coordinate 18,348 of CAINHV010000015.1, forward strand.
ATTTCATCATCGGCGACGTCTCGCTGCTGCTCGGGTTTGCGGATGGCTCGGTCGAGTCGTGGTTTGGCGTGCGCGAGAGTGAGGCCGACACCCTCAAGCCGATTCACCGGATCCACACCTTCGAGAAGATGCCCGCGGCCGTGACCGCGATCCAGCCCTCGGCCCGGGACAAGGGCTTCGTCGCCGGGTCCGCCGATGGCACGATGAAGCTCTACTTCACCACCTCGGAACGCACGCTGCTGACGTCGCGGCTCGGTTCACCGATCGCGCACCTCGCGTATGCGCCAAAGCTCACGGCGATTCTCGCGGTGGGTGCGGATGGCACGACGCGGCTGACCGCGGTGGACAATCCGCACCCGGAGATTTCCTTCAAGTCGCTCTTCGGGCGCGTCCACTACGAGGGCTACGACAATCCGGACTACATCTGGCAGAGCACGGGCGGCACGGATGACTTCGAGGGCAAGTTCTCGCTCGTGCCGCTGACCATCGGGACCTTGAAGGGAGCTTTCTACGGGCTCCTGTTCGCGATCCCGATCGCGGTGTTCGCCGCGCTCTACACCTCGCAGTTCATGGCGCCGGCGCTCGTGGTCTATTTCAAGCCGACGATCGAGATCATGGCGGCGCTGCCCTCGGTCGTAATCGGCTTTCTCGCCGGACTCTGGCTCGCGCCGCTGCTGGAGAACGTGATGGTCGGCACCCTGCTGGCCGCGTTGACGATTCCGCTCACCATCATCGTGGGCATGGTGGGCTGGGCCTCGCTCCCCCGCAGCGTCCGGAAGCGGGTGCCGCCCGGCCTCGAACTCGTCCTCGTGGTTCCGCTCGTGCTCGCCGGCTTCTGGCTGGCGCAGGCACTGGGGCCGTTGGTCGAGGCCGCGTTCTTCAGCGGCAACTACAAGCAGTGGATCTTCGACGCCTTCGGCAAGCAGTTCGAACAGCGCAATTCGATCGTGATCGGCATCGCGCTGGGCTTCGCGGTCATCCCGCTGATCTTCACCATCTCGGAGGATGCCTTCTCGAATGTCCCGCGGGCCTTCAAGAGCGCGAGCTACGCGCTCGGCGCGAGCCGCTGGCAGACCGCCTGGCGCGTGATCCTGCCGACCGCCAGCCCGGGCGTTTTCTCGGCCGTGATGATCGGCTTCGGTCGCGCCGTCGGCGAGACAATGATCGTCCTCATGGCGACCGGTAACACCC
>CAINHV010000016.1 GCA_903848965.1 uncultured Opitutia bacterium
GCCGTCCCGCTGCTCACGCCGCGGGCGACAAAGCCAACTTCGGATTCCAAGTCTGACGTGGCGCGGACGCGCGGGAGAAAATCCTATTGCATGCCGGTGAACCCGCCGCATCACTCCTCGCGATTCCACCTGCATGGCCTTCAATCTGAAAAAAGTGCTCAAGGCACTGCTGCTGTCGTCCAGCCAGCCGCTCGCGATCAAGGATGTCCAGGCCGCCTTCACGCGGTTTCACGACCTCGCGTCGAGTCTGCCGCTGGAGGAAACGGCCGAGGAGTCGGCGGCCGCCCCTGAAGCAGCCGGGGCTCCCGGGGCGGCGATCGAAGCCGCCGCGCCCGCCGAGGTGCCGGCCGAACTCGCCGAGGTGTTCATCGAGGCCCCGTCGGATCCGGAACTTTATGCCGACGTGCCGTCGTTGATCACCGGCACGCAGGTTCGCGAGGCGATGGACGAGATCGCCGCCGAGTTGCGCGCGGCCGATGACGGCCTGCTGTTGATCGAGGGCAATGCGGGCTACCGCCTCGTGACTCACCCGCGCTTCGGCCGCTGGGTCCGGATTCTTCGGCAGGAACCGCCGCCGGTGAAACTGAGTCAGTCGTCGATCGAGACGCTCGCGGTCGTGGCGTACCGGCAGCCCGTCACCCGCACCGAGATCGAGACCATCCGCGGCGTGTCGGCGGAGGCCGGCCTCAACAAATTACAGGAGCGCGAACTCGTGTACGTGGTCGGTCGCGCCGACACGCCGGGGCGCCCGATTCAATACGGCACCACGGATCAATTCCTCGAGTTCGTGGGCATCAAGTCGCTCGATGAACTGCCGGCGTCCGATGTACTCTCGTCGCGACAGATCGACGAGTGGCTGAAGACCTCCACGCCGTCGCACACCCCCACCGACACGGACATGGGTCTCGCGGACGAGCAGTTGCCGCTTGAAGCCCTGTCCGCAACCGTGGAGGAGGCGACGCCTCCGGATGTGGCGGCCCCGACCGCCGCCAGTTCCTGACCATGGACCTCGGCCCGATTCGCGACAAAATTGATCAACTGGACAAGCAGTTGGTTGAACTGCTGAACCAACGTCTCGCGCTCGCGGCGGAAATTGGGAAGGTGAAACGCAGCCAGGGAGGGCAGATTTACGTCGCGGAACGCGAGGACGCGGTCTTCCGCAAGGTCACCGGCCAGAACAGCGGTCCGATCAAGCACGAGGCGCTGCGCGCGATCTACCGCGAGATTATGTCGGCGGCCATCGCGCTGGAGAAGCCGCTGATGATCGCCTATCTCGGGCCCGAAGCGAGCAACACGCACTCGGCCGCGCTGAAGAAGTTCGGGGCCAGCGTCGACTACCACGCCATGGCGACGGTGCACGATATCTTCACCGCCGTGGAGAAGGGCGAGACGGACTACGCGGTCATCCCGATTGAGAACTCGACCGAAGGGTCGGTGCGCGAGGCGCTCGACAGTTTCGTGGAGAGTGATCTCAAGATCGTCGCGCAGATCTACCTCGAGATCAGCCATGCGCTGATCTCGAAATCGCCGCTCGAGTCCATCGAGCGGGTGTACTCGAAGGATCAAGCGCTCGCCCAATGCCGCAACTGGCTGCAGCGCCACCTGCCGCATGCGCAACTGATCGACGCCCCGAGCACCTCGCGCGCCGTGCAGCGGGCCAAGGAAGAGGCGGGGACCGCCGCGGTGGCGGGAGAACTTGCGGCCGAGCATTATGGCGTGCCGGTCGTCGAGCGAAACATCCAGGACAGGGCGGACAACACCACGCGTTTTTTTGTCATCGGTCGCAAGCCCTCCGGCCCGGTCGGCGGCGGCAAGGACATCACGAGCCTCCTCGTGTCACTCGGCGACGAGGCGGCTTCGCATTCCGGTGCGCTCCTGAAGATGCTGATGCCGCTGGCGGAGCGGGGCATCAATCTCTCGAAGATCGAGTCGCGGCCGAGCAAGAAGCGCCCGTGGGATTACTTCTTCTTCCTCGATGTGACCGGCCATTACGAGGACGAGAACATGCGCGCCGCGATCGCTGAGTTGCGCAAGTTCTGTCCGTTGGTGAAGTGGCTGGGCAGC
>CAINHV010000017.1 GCA_903848965.1 uncultured Opitutia bacterium
ACTCCGCAGTGAAATGGGACTTTCCTGCAGACGGTTTCCTCATCTGGGTCTTCATGGGGTTCTTTCGTTTTGAACCCAAACCCGTGTCCGTCAAATCAGGGCAACCCTAGCCTGACCCCTGAGGGTTGCCTCACCGAAGGCGGACGAGCCTTGACGGATGCGACGGCACGGTCCGAATCGCGCGCATGTCCGAACCTGATCTTTCGTCCCGCGCGGCCGGTGGCGGCTGGCGCTTGGAGCATTCGTATGCGCAGTTGCCGGCACTGCTGCACGTGGCGGTGGCGCCGACGGCGGTGCGGGCGCCGCAGGTGGTCGTGTGGAATCGTAAATTGGCGGAGGAACTGGGGCTGGAGGCGGAGGCGTTGGCGGCTCGGGCGGAGATTTTTTCGGGGAATCGGCTACCGCCGGGGGCGGCAGCGTTGGCGCAGGCTTATGCGGGGCACCAATACGGGCATTTCACGACATTGGGCGACGGGCGGGCGATTTTATTGGGGGAGCAGATCACGCCGGGTGGGCAGCGTTTTGATGTGCAACTGAAGGGCGCGGGTCCGACGCCGTTTTCGCGCCGGGGCGACGGGCGGGCGCCACTCGGGGCCATGTTGCGCGAGTATGTGATCAGCGAAGCGATGCAGGCGCTGGGAATTCCGACGACGCGGAGTCTGGCCGTGGTGGCGACGGGCGAGGACGTGTGGCGGCAGAATGGAGCGAGGCCGGGGGCGGTGCTCACGCGGGTGGCGGCGAGCCACCTCCGCGTCGGGACGTTTGAGTGGGTGGCGGCGCGGAGAGATGAGGCGGCGTTGCGCGCCCTCGTGGCCTACACGGCGCAGCGGCACTACCCGGAGCTCGCGGGCGCGGAGAATATGCCGCTCGCCCTGCTCGAGGCGGTGAGCGAGCGGCAGGCGCGCCTGATGGCGCAGTGGATGGGCGTGGGTTTCGTACACGGGGTGATGAACACGGACAACATGGCGCTCTCGGGCGAGACGATCGATTACGGGCCGTGTGCCTTCATGGAGGCGTATGATCCGGCGACGGTGTTCAGCTCCATCGACCGCGACGGGCGCTACGCCTTTGGCAATCAGCCGCAGATCGCGCAGTGGAATATCGCGCGGTTTGCGGAGACACTGTTGACGGTGTTCCATCCGCAGGAGGCGCCGGCGATCGCACTGGCCAACGAGGCGGTCGGACGGTTCGGGGAGCGCTTTCGGCGCCACTGGATCGCGGGGATGCGACGGAAACTCGGGTTGTTCAACGAAGAGCCGGAGGATGAGGCGTTGGCCGGGTCGCTGCTGGAGTGGATGCGGGCGACGAAGGCGGATTTCACGAACACGTTTGCCGAGCTCGAAACGCTCGGGGCGACGAAAGCGGACGGCGAATTTGCGGCGTGGCAGGCGCGTTGGCGGGCGCGGCTTGAGCGGCAACCGCAGACGGCGGAGGAGGTCGGGCGGTTGCGGCGGGCACATTGCCCGGCGGTGATCCCGCGCAATCATCGCGTCGAAGAAGCGCTCGTGGAGGCCGAGGCGGGGGAGGTGAGGGTGATGGAGCGGTTGCTGGAAGTGCTGGCCGCGCCCTACGACCACGAGCGGGCGTGGGCTACGCCGGAGTATCGCGCGCCGGCGCCGGAGGGGGGCGAGGAGTATCGGACGTTTTGCGGCACCTGAGGCAAAGCGGTCCCATGGAGCGGTCCGATGGGGTCATGCTCGAATTCCCGACAACGCCGCTTAGAAAGCGCGTTCTTGGGCCCCGGCAAACTCTCGCTCGACGTGTTGGGGCGGAAAAATAACCGGCCCGGTCAGTTCTTGGGCGGCGGGTTGCAGAGGTCTTCGTAGGCGTAGAGGATGGCGCCGATCACCAACGGGATGGTAAAAAGCACGCCGACGAAGAGCGCGATGATGCCAAGCATCGTCATGATCATGCCGAGGATCGCGACGAAGAAGACGCGGAACCATTGCTTCGACACGACGCGGCGGCTGACCTCCATCGCAGTCCAAGGGCCGAGATTTTTGTCAATGACGAGGCCGAGGGTGAATATCCAGCAGACCGAGAGATAGGTGATAAGCAGGCCGCCAACGAAGACGCCGACGATCGCGAGCGGGCTGAGATCAGAAAGTTGGCCGCCGGCCTGGTCGTGAATCACCACGTTGAAGAAAAACAAAATGAGCGGCGCGGAGAAAGGAACCAGCACCGCCACGGTGAGCGCAGTGGTGAGGAGGCCGGCGAGCATGAGTGGGACGGGGGCGCGCTTGAAGCCGGCGAACACATCCCCGACCTTCCGGTGTTGGCCGCGCATCTTGCCGAGATAATAATAGTAGAGCCCGCCGTAGAAAATGGCGTTGAGAAAAAGCCCGGCGATGGCGCCCAGAAGGGGAATGAACCCGATCGCCATCTGCACCACGACCACGAGCAGGGTGGCGCCGACGAGCGGGAGGAAATTATTTTTCCACAGCTGAAAGCTCCGGTCGACGCAGCTGAACACGTCGAGGGTTTGGGCCCGCGTGCGCAGGTCCTCGGCCAGCGATTTTGCATCCTGCGGCCCGGCGGGCAGGGCGGGAGCGGGTTCGGCGCCGAGCACGGGAGGCGATCCGTCGGCCGGGAAAAACTCCGTGAAATTGCCGAGGCGCTTCCACGCGTCGGAGCCCAGGACCTTCGCTTTGGTTTCGAGATTGGCGCTGCCCGCCTTGATCCACGTCCGCACCTGATCGGCCGTCACTGGCCCGTATTCCTTACCGTCACCGCCAATGATGATGAACATGGGCGCAACGCAGTGGATTTATCCGGCGCGATGCAAGGCTGCCGGGCGGTGGGTGTTCCGCCTGGCCGAGTTCGGCCTGTTCTTCGGCGTCAGCCCATTGGGCGAGCCTCAATAAAACCCGCGCAACGGAATGACGAAAGGAGCGCGGGGCTCTCGATCAGGGGTCGGGCCGTTACCTGTTAGCGCCCGGTCTCTCCGCCCACTTCGGCGATCAAAATCCGGAGCACAGAGACGCTGCTAACATGTAACGGCCCGACCCCTTCCGTCCCTTCCCTTTCCGCGACCGAGATGCCAGTTTTCTGTGCTCTTGGCAGCGCGGAGGGGGCATGCGATAGGTTGCCGATGATCCGAACCCGGCAGTATCCGGCTGGCGCGCGCCGGCCATCAGTTTTCTCCCGGGGCGGGATTCTCCTTCTTCGAACGATGAAATTTCGCGCCTTGCTCCCTGGGTTGCTGATCCTGTGGGCGTGGGTCGCCCCAATCCGGGCCGCCGACGGAATTTTTGACTTTGAGACGCTGCGGTATCGCGCCCGGATGCTCGCCGCGCGCCCTTATGCGCCCCCGGCGACGACCGTGCCCGAGTCGCTCCGCCGGTTGAGTTACGACGATTACCGGCAAATCACCTATAACCCGCAGCAGACCTGGTGGCGGCGCGAGGGCCTGCCGTTTCAACTGCAGTTCTTTCACCCGGGCTTTGTCCATCAACGGTCCGTGCAGATCTCCGAGTTGAGCGACCGGACGGCGACGCCCATCCGGTTTTCCCGTGACCTGTTCCACTACGGCTCCCTCAAAGTGGGTGCGGCGCTGCCCGCCGCGGTCGGGTTTGCCGGCTTCCGGGTGCTGGGAAACCTCAATCGCCCGGCAGACGAGTTGGTGTCATTTCTCGGGGCGAGCTACTTTCGCGCGCTGTGCCTTCGGACCGTCTATGGACTCTCGGCGCGCGGACTGGCCGTCAACCCCACGGAGCCAGAGGGGGAGGAATTTCCGGTCTTTGAGGAATTTTGGATCGAGCGGCCGGCCGTGGGGGCGAAGCAGTTTGTGATCTATGCCCTGCTGGACAGCGCGAGCGTCGCGGGTGCCTACCGCTTCACAGTGACGCCTGGCGCCGACACCGTCATGCAGGTCAAGGCGGTGCTCTATTGCCGGAAGAATCCGAAGGTGCTCGGCCTCGCGCCGCTCACGAGCATGTTCTGGCACGGCGAGAATTCCGCGTCGCATCACGGCGACTTCCGGCCGGAGGTCCACGACTCCGACGGCCTCATGATGTTCACCGGGGCGAGCGAGTGGCTCTGGCGCCCGCTCTCGAACCCGAAGTCGACCCGCGTGGCCGCGTTTTCCGATGAGAACCCGCGCGGTTTCGGGCTGATCCAGCGCGACCGGAATTACGAGTCGTATCAGGATCTCGAGGCGCACTATCACCTGCGGCCGGGGGCGTGGGTCGAGCCGATCGGCAACTGGGGCCGCGGGACCGTGCGGCTGGCGGAGCTCTCGGCGTCCGACGAGACGAATGACAACATCGTGGCGTTCTGGGTGCCCGACCGCCTGCCACCCGTGGGGGAGCCGATCGAGTTCGAATACAAGCTGCACTGGTTCTCGGACCAGATCCGTCCTCCGGCCGGTTTCGCCGTGGCCACTCGCAGCGGGCACTCGCAGACGCACGAGCCGGAACTGCAGCGCTTCGTCATCGACTTTGACGGTCCCTACCTGCGGCAGCAAAAGGCCGATCCGGCGATCGAGGCAGACGTCTGGGTGGGGGCAGGTGCGACCCTCGCGTATCGGACCGTCGAAAAGAATCCGTATAACCCGACCTGGCGTCTGGCGTTTGGGATCAGGCCGGACGGCAGTGGGCGGCCGGTCGAACTGCGTTGTTTCCTGAAGAAGCCGCCCCATGTTCTCACGGAAACATGGAGCTACCTCTGGAGTCCCTGAGTTCGTTCCGTCCCAAACAGGGCACGATGGAGGCCTGGAACGCCGCCTATGTGCGGGTCGAGGACTACCTGCGGGCCCACCGGATCCATAACCGGCTGCATCAAAGCCGGCTGATTCTCCAGATCCTGGAACGGGCCGCGCGCCGCCACGAGGCGACGCCGGCGATCGATCCGACGACCCTCGCCGCCGAGGAGACCGAGACGATGATGGACCTGTGGTTTGCCGACGTGCTCGACGAACGCGACCAGCCGCACGATCGCATCGCGGTGGATGGCCGGGTGGCGATGCTGCTGTGCGACGGGCCGGAGAAGTGGCCGTACGCGTTTCTCGAAGAGCGAAATATCCCGGGGGATTTCGCCCTGGCGATGCGGACGGGCGCGCTGCAGGCCGGCCCCGACATGACGGTGTCGAGCATGGTGCCGCGGCCGATCGACTTGGGCGCCATTACGGAAGCGGCCGGCGACACCTTCGAGCAGATCGAGAAGTGGCCGATCCTCCGCGTGCTCCTGTTGTGGCTGGTCTTTGCGGCTGCGCTCGCGGGGATTTTCTACGCGACGCGCTGACCCCATGCCGCAACTGCCCATTGAGCACATGGACAAGCGCCGACTCGGACGGCGGCGCTTCTTGTTTTTTTCGGCAATCTTCGGCCTCACGAGCCTCGCCACCTGGTTCATGGCTGACCTGTTGTGGCGGCAGGGCTTCAGTGTCCTGTCGGGCGTGCTGCTGGGCTTGTTCGTGATTCTGTTCGCGCACATCGCCACCGGTTTCTGCACGGCGCTCGTTGGGTTTTACGTGCTGAACCGGGGAGGGGACAGTGCCCGCATTACCGCGACCCGGCCGGAGGGCGCGGAGCCCAGACTGGCGGCGACGGCGATTGTGATGCCGGTCTTCAATGAAGATGCCAGCCGCGTGTTCGAGGCCTTGCGCGTGGTGTTTCGCTCGGTGCAGGAGACGAAGCAGCTGGAGCACTTCGATTTCTTTATCCTCAGCGATTCGAACCAGCCGAACCAATGGATCCAGGAGGAGGTGGCCTGGGCCGAGCTGTGCAAGCAGGTCGGCGGGTTCGGGAAGATTTTTTACCGCAAACGCCGCCATGCGATTAACAAGAAGGCGGGGAACGTGGCCGACTTTCTCCGGCGGTGGGGCCGGCGCTACCGGTATATGATCGTGCTCGACGCCGACTCCGTCATGACGGGCCGGGCGCTGGTCGAATTGGTGGCGCTGATGGAGCAGAATCCCGAGGTCGGGATCATCCAGACCGCGCCGCGGATCGTGAACGGCGAGACGCTGTTCGCACGCCTCCAGTCGTTCGCCAGCCGGCTGTACAGTCCGCTGTTCCTTGCCGGCCTGAATTACTGGCAGCAGCACGAAGGAAACTTCTGGGGCCACAATGCCGTGGTGCGGGTGCAGCCGTTCATCGAGTACTGCTCGCTGCCGGAATTGCCGGGAACCGAGCCGTTCGGTGGCCGCATCCTCTCCCACGATTTTGTCGAGGCGGCGTTGATGCGGAAGGCGGGCTGGGCCGTGTGGCTTGCCGCCGACCTCGAGGGCACGTACGAGGAGAGTCCACCCACGCTGATCGAATCCGCCAAGCGCGAGCGCCGCTGGTGCCAGGGGAATATCCAGCACGCGTGGCTGCTCTCGACCCACGGGTTCCGGCCGGCCAGCCGGTTTCACCTGCTGATGGGCGTGATGGGCTACGTCTCGTCCCCGCTTTGGTTGTTGTTCATGATTTTGTGCACGATTCAGGTATTTGGCGCGCTGGAGGAGCCGGGACCGACGATGGCGGGCGGGACGGACACGACCTCGTGGTTTGGCTATGTGGTGAATGTGCCGGCCGCGCTTACCCTCTTCGCCTTCACGATGCTGCTGATTTTTCTGCCCAAGGTCGTGAGTGTCGTGGTGACGCTGAACAGCCGCGAGGCGGCGGCGAAATTTGGCGGCCAGCACCGCCTCGTGCTCAGTGCGCTGCTGGAGATTATCGGGTCGGCACTGCTGGCCCCGGTCAACATGCTCTTCAACGCGAAATTCGTGTTTTTTACGCTCCTCGGGCAGGGTGTGGGCTGGGTGACGCAGCAGCGCGGCGGCGATGACGACGGCACGGATTGGCGCGAGGCGATCATCACGCATGGCGGTCAGACCGTGTTCGGCCTGGTGTGGGCCGTTTCCACGTTCGTGGTTTCGCCGGCATTTTTCTGGTGGCTGAGTCCGGTCCTGGCCGGTCTGGTGCTGGCAGTCCCCGCGTCGATCCTGCTCAGCAAGGCCGGCGTGGGGCGCGCGGCCCGTCGGGTGGGACTTTTTCTGACCCCGGAGGAAACGTCGCCACCCCACGAATTACAGCGGCTGCAGCAGAATCTGGCCGAGTGTTACCGGCACCTGCCGCCGTTCGAGCCGTTGCGGGCCGACTACGGACTGCTGCAGGCGGTGCTCGATCCGTATGTGAATGCCCTGCACGTGGCGCTGTTGAGGCAGCGGCACCCGAGCCAGGAGGCGCGTAAATGGTTCGTGCGCCTGCGCGAGCGGCTGCTGCACGAGGGTCCGGCGAAATTGACGCCCCGGGAGAAGATGGCGCTGCTCCTGGACGCCCAGTCGATGATTTGGCTGCACCGCGAACTCTGGAGCTGCCCGGCCGACTCACTCGCCGGGTGGTGGCGCCTCGCGATGCGGCAATATAACGTGCTGACGTCCGTCCCGACGACCGCGCTCTACCGCTGAGTCCGGCGTGGGGCGTTCCCACGGCTGAACGGGGTGGTGCGGCTGGTTTCCTTGCTGACGCCGCGGGTTGGGCGGGGAATATCACCGCGTCCTGATCCGGCCATGAAATCGAAATCCGTTCTCCTCACTGGCTTTGAGCCCTTCGCCGGCGATCGGGTTAATCCGTCCGGGGAGGTGGCGCGGGCGCTGCACGGCCGAGTCATCGCGGGCCATGTCGTGATCGGGGCCGTACTCCCGTGCGTCTTTGGGGCGGCGCGATCCGAAATTGCGCGGCTCGTTCGCTCGCACCGGCCCGCGGCGGTGATTGCCACAGGCCTCGCCGGCGGCCGCGCCGAGTTCACGCCGGAGCGGGTGGCGATCAACGTCGACGATGCCCGCATCCCCGACCACGCGGGCGCCCGTCCCATCGATGTCCCGGTCTTGCGGGGCGGTCCCGCGGCGTATTGGTCGGGACTGCCGATCAAGGCCATCGTGGCGGCCTTGCGGGATCGTAACATCCCGGCCGTCGTCTCCCAGTCGGCGGGGACGTTTGTCTGCAATCACGTCTTCTATGGTTTGATGCATGCACTTCGCCGGCAGCGATCAATCCGTGGCGGATTCATCCACATGCCGTACCTGCCGGAACAGGCGCCGCCCGGCCAGCCGAGTCTGCCACGAGAAACCATGATCGAGGCGATCGCGGTCGCGATCGAGGTCACGCTGACGACGCGGGCCGATCGCCGCGAAGCCGGCGGGCGGACTCATTAGAGTCGTAGCCGACACGGGATTGCGGGCGCGCACGAGGCGCGCCCCTGCGAATGGGAGCGTGCGACGAAATTTCGGGAGGCGATGAAATGAAGGTCGGGTCGGGGCTCGTGGTCCACGCCCGGCGGCTCCGCCGCGCTCCGGAGCGCTCAGGCCGAGGGCGGCACCGACTCGATCGCGACCAGGCAAACGTCGTCCTCGAAGGCAGCGCGACCGCTATGGGCGTGCACCGCCTCGATCAGCCGATCGCTGACCTCGCCGCCGGAAAGCCCGCGGTGCCCGGCCAGCCAGGTGCGCAGGCGATCTTCCCCGAACATCTGGCCGCTGGCATCGGCGGCCTCGAACAACCCGTCGGTGTACCCGAGGAAAAGATCGCCCGGCATGAAACTGCACTCGTGCCGGCTGTAGGCGAAATCCGCGATCAGGCCCGCGGCGGGCTCGGGATCCGCGGGCGCGAGCCGGGCGGTCAGATCGGACCCGGCATGGAGCACGAGCGGGGCGGGATGCCCGGCGTTGCCATAGGTCAGCGTGCGGGCGGAGAGATCGATCACGCCGAAGAACGCCGTGGCGAACACCGGCTGGCCGGTCTGCTCCACGATCGGCATGAGGCTTTGATTGATTTCCGCGAGGACGTAAGTGGGATCGGCCACCCGCTGACCCATTTCCTCGACCACGCCGCGAATCAGCCCGGTGAGAAGGCCGGCCCGGACTCCGTGGCCCATCACGTCGCAGACCAGGACGCCGCACTTCGTGTCCGAGAGTTGCGTGATGCTGAAGAAATCGCCGCCGAGCGTAGTCGTGGGGATGTAGCGATGGGCGAAGCGCAGCGCGCTGCGCTGGCTCGCCGCGCCGCGGGGGAAAACTGGATACGGACGTAAAAGGAAGGCCTCCTGGACCTGCCGCGCCATCCGCAGATCCGTTTCCATCTCGGTCGTCCGGCGCTGGAGTTCCTCCTCGGCGTGCTTCCGCTGCGTGATGTCGTGGCTGATGCCGACCAGCCCGAGGAGCTTCCCGTCGATGTCGTGGAACGGGACCTTGGTCACGAGCGCCCAGTGGACCTGACCCTCGGCGCCGAAGTCGGATTTCTCCTCGTTCAACATCGGCTGGCCGTGGAAGACCGCCTGATCGTCCGCCAGCGCCTGCTGCCCCCGGCTGCCGGGGAAGAAGTCGGCCGTGGTCCGACCTGCCGCGTCCGCCTGGGTCTTGTGTCCGAGCTGCTCGAGGTGTGCCTTGTTGTTCAGGATGAAGCGCGACTGCGCATCCTTGACGTAGATCCGGCTCGGCAGGTGATCGATGATCGTGCGGAGGAGATTGCGCTCCTGCTTCAGCCGGTCCTCGGCATCCTTGGCATCGGTGACATCCCGGGTCAGCCCAAAGGTCCCGATCACCTGGCCGCGGGCATCGTGCCACGGCATCTTGGTCGAGGAGGCCCAGCCCTGCTTGCCGTCGCGCATCGTGAGGCGCTCGATCTTGGCGATGATTGGCACGCCGGAGCGGATGATCTCCCTCTCGTCGGCGAGGGCGCGCTCGGCATGCTCGCGGGAGAAGAAGTCGAAGTCGATCCGGCCCACGCAGTCGTCCGGCGACGCCGCCCCGAGCGAGCGGGCATGCGCGAGGTTGTTTCGCACGAACCGGCTCTCCAGATCCTTGAAGTAGATCCGGTCCGGAATGTTGTCCATCAATGCGCGCAGGATCGCTGAATCCATCGGCTCGATGGAGTCGCCGGAGCGAGGCTGGCCGGTGGGGGCGTCACTCATAAAGCGCGGGAAGATGATGCGGCTGGATCGGGCACGCAATCCCGGGATTTGGGCGATGCCCAAACCGGATCGCCTCCCGCGGGAGGCGTGGAATCATTCCTTCACGATGCTGAACCAGTCGCTCTTCTGCCCGGCCTCGTTGAGAAGCGTCACAGCCATCCGGAGGTCGTCCATGTCGATCACGGAGGAGCCGGCTTCGTTGAGGGAGACAAAGAACACGGGATGATTCAGCGGGACGGGGCAGTCTTGCTGCGTCCCAAACCAGCCCATTCCTTTGAACAGGAGGCAAACCGAGTCCAATCCGAGGCATCGGCTTAATCCCGGAGCAGGTGGCTGAAAAAAGGCGCAGGAGGCGCAAAAAACTCTGTTCTTCGCGGCTTCGCTGCTTCGCGTGAGGCGAACTCGGACCGGTCCCCACTTGAGCGTAAAAGTTAGGGGTTAAGCGTTGAGTGTTGCCCGCCACCAGTCGGGGCTCAGCCCAGCTCGGGAAATTCCGTCGCGAACTGGCGTAAGATTGACTCCGGGTTGACTCCGCGTTCGCGCAGGGTCCGCAGCGAGAGGGCGTCATGGCGTTTCGCGAGTCGCACCCCGTGCTCATCGTTCAACAACGGCGCATGATAGTAGGCCGGAGCCGGTTGTCCCAGCGAGGTCAGCACGAGCAGCTGCCGAAACGTGCTGCGAATCAGATCGGCGCCGCGCACGACCTCGGTGATGCCCATCTCCGCATCGTCGACGGCGCAGGCGAGCTGATAGCTCGGCGTGTCGTCCTTCCGCCACACGAGGAAGTCCCCGAAATCGCGCCCCACCACCGCCCGCTGCGGTCCGGCCGCCGCGTCGACAAACTCGAGCGTCGCCCCATCGGGCACGCGTAACCGCCAGTTCACGCGAACCTCGGATTCGAGCGGCGGAAGCGGCGCCGCGAGCGGCGGACGAAATTGCGGCGGATAGACCGGCTCGTCGTCGGCGCCGCCTTCATGGGGGGCGCCGGCGGCCTCGAAGACGTCGCGCCGGCTGCGGGTGCACGGATAGATCAGGTTGGCCTCGTGCAGCCGCTGGAGCGCCGCGCGGTAGAGATCGCGGCGCGTGCTCTGCGCCCGCATCGGCTCCTGCCAGGTGAAGCCGAGCCAGTGCAGGTCCTCGATCATGGCGGCGACGAAATCGAGCCGGAAGCGGATGGCATCGAGGTCGTCATTGCGCAGCAGCATCGTCCCGCCGGCGGCGCGCGCGCGTTGCTGGGCGATCCAGAACGTGCGGGCGTGGCCGAGATGGAGATGCCCCGTCGGCGACGGCGCATAGCGACCGACGTAAGTTTTCAAGGCTGCCACGGCTCAACGGCCAGCGTCAGCGGCGTCCCTGGGGCAGACAAGGGCAAAGGCGGATTGAGGAGTCAGGATGCAGGAGCCAGGAGTTCGTGGCTGGAGCAGCGCCGCGTCTCCGACCGGCGAAATCCGGGCGGCGATTCGTGCCGGCGCCGAGCTAAGCGCGAAGCAGCCAAGCCGCGAAGGAGGTCCGCTGCCTCAAGCGAGGGATGCAAGTGGTTCGATTGCCCGCGAATATTTTTAACCCAGCGGTCGCGGAGGGCGCAGAGTGATCTCGGAATTTTGAACACGGAGGACGCCGAGGTGAAAGGAGGGCTCAGCGTCGAGCCACGGAAAACGTGCGCGGCCCCAACCTCTCCCAGCCTCGGTGTCCCGGTGTCTCGGTGGTGAAAATCTCCGGGGAGCGAATCACCGGCTTGGCGCTTAACGCTGTTAAATCGAGTTGGGGGTTGAGAGCTGAGAGACCGAATTTCGAGCTCACTGACTCCCCGTCCCGACATTCGGCACTCCACACTCGGCACTCGGCATTAGCCTGGTTCAGCGCAAACCTGCCCTCCGCATGAGCCCCACTCGCCCCAAGATCGTCGGCGTCGCCCACATTGCGTTTTATGTCAGCGACCTCGCGGCGTCGCGCGTCTTCTACACGGATTTCCTCGGCTACGAGGAGTCTTACCAGATCAATCACCCGGACGGGTCCCTCGCGCTCGCCGTGATCAAGATCAACGACCGACAGTACGTGGAGCTCCATCCGGGACTGAAGCCGGGGCAGGATCGGCTGCAGCACATCGCCTTCTACGTCGACGACGCGGAGGCGATGCGGGTCTACCTCGCCTCGCGCGGAGTGACGGTGCCGGACCGGGTCACGCCGGGGCGGAGGGGGACGACGGGCTTCAGCGTCCAGGACCCAGAGAACCACGCGGTCGAGTTCGTCCAGGAGCTGCCGGAGAGCTGGGCGGTGCGCGATGCCGGCAAGTTTCTCCCGGCCGATCCGCTCTCCCGCCGGATGTCCCACGTCGGCGTCCTGGCGGGCGACTATGCGGCGTTCATGAAGTTTTACGCCGACATCCTGGGCTTCACCGAATTCTGGCGGGGCGCGTCGCGCACGAGCGAGACGGTGTCCTGGACCAATCTGCGGCTGCCGGACAGCAACGATTACATCGAGCCCATGCTTTACAGCGAGGTTCCCGATCCCGATCACCGCGGCGAGGAGCATCATTTCTGCCTCGAGGTCGCGGATCTTCCCTCCGCCCACGCGTGGCTCGAGCGCCGGGCCGCCCGCCCGACCTATCCGCGCGAGCTCGCGCCCCGCACGGGGGTTAATCGCAAGCGCCAGCTTAATCTCTACGGACCGGATGGCTCGCGGGTGGAGATCATGGAGGCGAACACCGTCGACGGCGTGCCCGCGCCGGCCTCGACGCTGCCGCTGCCGCGGATCGGGCTGAAGACCACGCGGTGACCCGAGCTCGGGCAACGCTCAACGCCCAACTTTTAACGCTCAAGTGGAGATGCGTTCGCCGGTCGGAGACGCGCCTCCTGTTCCATCCTCTCGCCGTCTCCTGTCAAAACGGTCTTCGTCTGCCGGCCTGAATCAAGTATTGAAGCGAAAGAGCGCGACGTCGCCGTCGTGGAAGACGTATTCCTTGCCCTCGAGCCGGTACTTGCCGGCTTCGCGTGCGGCGGCGACGCTGCCGAGGCGGGTGAGGTCGTCGTAGGCGACGATCTCGGCCTTGATGAAGCCTTTCTCAAAATCGGTGTGGATGACGCCGGCGGCCTGCGGGGCCTTCCAGCCTTTCTTGATCGTCCAGGCCCGCACTTCCTTTTCGCCGGCGGTGAAATACGTCTGCAGGCCGAGCAGGGTGTAGGTGCCCTTGATCAGGGCGGACACGCCGGAATCGTCGACGCCGAGATCCTTCAGGAAGGCCTTTGCTTCCTCCGGCGGAAGATCGATCAGTTCGGATTCGATCTTCGCGCTGATCGGCACGTAGGCGGCATCATGGTGCGTGCGGACAAACTCCGCGACTTTCTGGACAAAGGGATTCTGCTCCGCGGTCGCGAGGTCGCTCTCCGCAACATTGCAGGCGAAGAGCACGGGCTTGGCGGTGAGAAGCTGGAACAGCTTCATCATGGCCTTTTCCTCGGGCGTGGCCGGCAGGGTGTTCGCCGTCTTGCCGGAGTTGAGGAAGGGCTCGAGCTTCTGGAGGAGGGCGAGTTCGAGAATGGAATCCTTGTCGCCGGCCTTGGCGGTCTTCTGGGTCTTGAGTATCCGTTTCGACACGGCATCGAGATCGGCGAGCACGAGCTCGGTGGTGACCACCTCGATGTCACGTACCGGATCGATGCCGCCCATGGTGTGGACGATGTCGGAGTCCTCGAAGCAGCGGACGACCTGGACGATGGAGTCGACCTCGCGGATGTTGGCGAGGAACTGATTGCCGAGGCCCTCGCCCTTGCTGGCGCCGGCGACGAGGCCGGCGATGTCCACGAACTCGATGGCGGCGGGGACCACGACATTGGTCTTGGCGATTTTCTGAAGGACGTAGGCGCGATCATCCGGCACGATCACGACGCCCACGTTGGGATCGATGGTGCAGAAAGGATAGTTGGCCGCCTCCGCCTTGCGGGAGCGAGTCAGGGCGTTGAAGAGGGTGGACTTGCCCACATTGGGGAGTCCGACGATGCCGGCTTTGAGCATAAAAGTGTTGTGATGGGTCGGTTCGAATCCGTCTGCTGGCTGGCTGGCGCTCGAAGCGAGCCCTGGTCCGGGCGGGGCCGGCGCGGCAAGCCCACGAGCGGCTGACAAGTGTCGGACCCAACTTGGAAGGGGTCGAAGAGAGCGGTTGGAACCGGTGCTTGACAAGCCGATTGTGGACCGGTCTTGTGCTTGGCTTTTCGACGCAAGAACAGCTCCGCACCACATCCGACATGGCTCTGAAAATCCGTCTTACCAAGGTAGGTTCCGTCCACCAGCCGCTCTATCGCGTGGCCGTGGCCGAGGCCCGTTCCCGCCGCGATGGCGCCGCCGTTGAACTCATTGGCACCTATCGCCCCGGCGACAAGGGTTCGCCCATCAAGTTGAACATGGAGCGGGTTGATTACTGGCTGAGCAAGGGCGCCCTGCCGACCAACACGATGCACTCCATGATCAAGAAGGCCCGCCGCGCCGCGGCCGCCACGGCTCCGGCCGCAAGCTAAGGCTGATCAGAAAGCCGGGATCAGTCCCGGCCAGCAACCGAGCCTCGGATTGAACCCCGGGGCTTTGTCATTTTTGAACTTACCGTCCTCCCGCGTCCACCTGCGCTGAGAATTCGCCGATGCCGCTGACGATCGATCTCCTGACGCTTTTTCCGCGGATGCTGGACGGTTTCCTGACCGAGAGCATTCTCGGCAAAGGCATCGCGGCGGGCTTGCTCACGGTGAATATCCGCGATGTCCGCCAGTGGTCGACGGACAAGCATCGCACGGCTGACGATCGTCCCTTTGGCGGCGGCGCTGGGATGGTGATGAAGCCGGAGCCAGTCGTCGCGGCCATCGAATCGCTGCAGACCCCGGGCTGTCGGCGGATTTATCTGACCCCGGATGGCACGCCGCTTTCGCCGGCGATTGCCCTCGAGCTCTCGCAGCAGACGCACCTCATTTTACTTAGTGGTCACTATGAAGGAATTGACCAACGGATCCGTGATACGGTGATCGATCAGGAACTTTCGATCGGCGATTATGTGCTTACGAATGGCACGCTGGCGGCGGCCGTGCTCATCGATGCGCTCGCCCGTTTCATCCCCGGTGTGCTCGGCGAGGAAAAGTCATTGACGCACGAATCCTTCACCAGCAAGTTGCTCGACTTTCCTCAATACACGCGTCCCGCCGAATTTCGGGGCATGTCCGTTCCCGAGGTTCTACTCTCGGGCAACCATGCCGAAATCGAAAAGTGGCGTCAGGCGCGTCAGGTGGAAAAAACGCGTCAGGTGCGTCCCGATTTACTCAAATAACTCACTGCCATGAACCCGATTATCCAAGAAATCACCTCCTCCCTGGTGAAGAAAGACATCACGCCGTTTAAAGTCGGCGACGGTGTGCGCGTGCACACGAAGGTCAGGGAAGGTGAAAAGGAGCGGGTGCAGGTTTACGCGGGCATCGTGATCGCGCGGAAGGGCCATGGCATCCATGAGTCCTTCACCGTCCGCCGCCTGAGCTACGGCGAAGGCGTCGAGCGCGTGTTCCCGGTCAACTCTCCGAACATCGAGAAGATCGAGGTCGAGCGCGAGTCCGAGCCGATGAGGGCCCGCCTGTACTATCTCCGTCGCCGCACCGGCAAGGCCGCGGTCGCGATCAAGGAGAAGGACCGTGCCGCCGAGATCCACGCGAAGCATTTGGCCGCGAAGGCCGCGAAGGCTGCGACCGTCGCCGCCGCGGTGGTCGCGAAGCAGTAAGCCGGAACCGTGCAGTTAGCCCTGCCCGTAATGGCAGGGACTTTTCTGTTACTCCGCTCTGCGATGTCCCGCTGCTCACGCCGCGGGCTGCCCAGCGCCTGGCGATCGAAGGCCGACTACTCCGTGCATTCTGTGCCCTCGGTGTTTAGAGATTCCGGATTTTAACCACCGAGTGCACCGATTTCACCGAGTGGAGTCATGGCACTGGAACAGGAGCAACAGGAACGCCGGAAAGTGAGGCTGGGGGCCGATTCCTGGCTTCCTGGATTCCGGCTCACCCCCGGCTCAATCGAGCTCGTTGGGGACCGCAGCCAGAAACTTCGTCGTTGCACCTCTCGTTGCAGTCCCGCCGCTCACGCGACCGTGTGAATACTCTGTCACGCTTCGCTTCGCCCAGAATGACAAGAGGGGTTCTGTTTTGAGTATTCACGCGGTGTGTCATGCCGCGGGCTACAAAGTTCGGCTCATCGCGATTTCTACTGCATCGATCCGGATTGGGGTCATCCGAACCGTTGGCCGGAGCGAGTCCCTCGAGGACTCGCTCTCTTTTTGTCCAACGGCCGCGATTTTTTAGGGGCGCGCGCCCGCTGCAAAATTCGGGCTTCCTTGCCACCGCCACGGAGTCTAGCTCTAGACGAAATTTTTCCATGACCCTGCAAACTCACCTTCTTGCCAAAGCAGCCAGCCAAGCGCGCGGACTCGCGATCGACGCGGTGCATGCCTGTTCCTCCGGTCACCTCGGGCTGCCGTTGGGCTGTGCGGAGATTGGCGCCGTGCTGTTCGGCCACGCGCTCAACCACAACCCGGAGCGCCCGCGCTGGCTCAACCGCGACCGCTTCATCCTCTCCGCGGGACATGGCTCGATGTTCCTCTACAGCTGGCTCCACCTGAGCGGCTACGATTTGTCGATCGAGGAGGTGAAGAATTTCCGCCAGCTCCACAGCAAGACCCCCGGTCATCCCGAGTTCCACGAGACGCCCGGCGTCGAATGCACGACCGGTCCGCTGGGGCAGGGCGTGGGCAACGCGGTGGGCATGGCACTCGCCGGCCAGATGGCGGCGGCGCGGTTCAACACCGTGGAGCATTCGATTTTCGATTACCATGTGGTCTGCCTCGCGGGCGACGGCTGCATGCAGGAAGGCGTGGCGATGGAGGCGATCGGTTTCGCGGGCCACCAGCAGCTCGACAACCTGATCCTGATTTACGACTCAAACGACGTCACCCTCGACGCGATGGCGGCGAAGACGCAGAGCGAGAACGCCGCCGCGCGTTTCAAGTCCCTCGGCTGGGATGTCCAGACCGTCGACGGCCACGATCTCGCCGCCTTCCTGAAGGCCTTCAACAAGGCGAAGAAGACCAAGAGCCCGAAGCCCCAGCTCATCATTGCGAAGACGGTCATCGGCAAAGGCATTCCCGAAGTCGCCGGCACGGCCAAGGGCCACGGCGAGGGCGGCGCGAAGTTCGCCGAGGCGGCCCGGGCCGGCCTCGGCCTTCCGGCGGACCAGCATTTCTTTGTCAGTGACGACGTGCGCGGCTATTTTGCGCAGCACAAGGCGCGGCTCATCCGCGGCTGCAACAAGTGGTTCAAGACCTTCAAGGCTTGGAAGCAGGCGAATCCCGAGAAGGCGGCGCAACTCGAGGCGGCAGGCCAGGCTCCGGATGCGGCGGCGTTGCTCGCCAAGATCCCGGTTTTCCCGGCCGATGCCAAGCTGGCCACCCGCGCGGCGGGTCGCGACGTGCTCCAGTCGATCGCGGCGGAACTCCCGCTGCTCATCGGCGGCAGCGCCGATCTCTATGGATCGACACTGAACTACATCGCGGCGGACAAGGACTTCGAGGTCGGCAACCGGACCGGTCGCAATGTGCGCTTCGGGATCCGCGAGCACGGCATGGCGGCCATTGCCAACGGCGTCGCGTACGACGGCCTGTTCCGCCCGAGCGTCGCGACCTTCCTGGTGTTTGCGGATTACTCGCGCCCCTCGATGCGGATCGCGGCGCTGGCCAAGCTCCCGGTCGTGTATGTGTACACGCATGACTCCGTGGGCGTG
>CAINHV010000018.1 GCA_903848965.1 uncultured Opitutia bacterium
CCCGACGGCGGACGCGGCTTCGGTTTCACTGGTGCGCATTATCACCAGAATTGGGGCAACGAGGATTTCCGGAGATACGTCCTCAACGCGATCCTCTGGCTTGCGAAGATTGAGGTACCCGCCGCCGGTGTCGTTTCGCTCCTCACCCCCGCGGACCTGCAAGCGAACCTCGACGGCAAGCCGACCCCGGCGCCGAAGAAGTAGTGACCGACGCGACTCTCGTGTTCGGC
Organism: uncultured Opitutia bacterium; assembly: GCA_903848965.1. GTDB lineage: Bacteria > Verrucomicrobiota > Verrucomicrobiia > Opitutales > Opitutaceae > ER46. Next base: position 231 of record CAINHV010000018.1, read on the forward strand.
TCTCCGCTCGGCGACAGGTAACGTATTACGTTACACGTCGGTTTGTGGGTCGATCTCGCCGCTTCACCCGAAGGGCATGGAACGAAGTTAGAAACTCGGGCGACATGTAACGTATTACGTTACATGTCGGATTGATTGGACTGCGTAGCCCGCTTCTTCCGGTTCCAAGTTCCTGTGTCTTGGTCTCACCCATCGCGGTTTGTGCCCTGTAGATCGTGTGCCGGCTTGGGTCCGAAGCTGTCCTCGGTTCCAATTTCGCTGAGGACCGTCCCTTGTTCGTAGTCCCGCCTTTAGGCGGAACGAAAGCGCGCCAGGCACCGCCTGAAGAGGGAGACAACCAACCTTCCACTCGCTGGGCGCTCGTGGCTACGCGACCAGACGTCGTGGGCGCGCAACGAGGAGCGCCCCTATCGCTGGCGACCGGGACAGGCGGAGAGGGCGGAGTTTCCTGCCAACAAAAAACCGCCGCGGCCGAAGCCGCGGCGGTGAAAGTTTAAACCAGAAAGGCGAAAGTTCGCCGCTCCTTACTTCTTAACCGCTTCGATCTTCGTAGCCACGATCTCGCGCTCACCATCGGGGCCCTTGGCGACGCCGGTGACCGTGATCTGCATCTGGCCGCTGCACAGATTGCTATGGTAATCCTGGCTAAGGGGATTCTGCGCGAGGAAGAAGGTCTCTTCCTTGCCGTCCTTCGTCACGACGAGGGCATTCTGGCAGGCGGCGGTCAGACCGAGCGAGCACTTGGCGCACTGACCCCAACCGGTGAAGGACTCTTCTTTGGCGGTCTCCTTCGCGGGAGCCTTCTCGGCCGCGAACGCGGCGGAGAGACTAAGGAGAACGGAGGCACATAGGGTGGTGATAAGCTTCATAAGGATGGAATTCGTTTTAGGTGGGCGATTCAGATGCACGACAACCGGTGGGGGAAACTAGGCAACGGCAGACGGGACGCAAGCCCCCGCTGGCCGCGAACATGGGTCGAGAGGCGGTGGAGGCTTGGACTGGTAGCGCCGGGTCTTCGACCGGCGAATCACGTGAGTTGCCTTGTTGTCCGCCCGTTGGAGACCGGCGCGACTTCCGGGAAACAAGCTGCGGCCGGCCGCGCCGAAGACGCCACCGGGTACAGCGCTATTTCAAAATCGAGTAGAGGTTGGTGAAGTCGTCGGTCCAGAGCGGCATGGCTTTCGCATCGCTCAGGGGCTCCTCGGCCGCCTCGCTAATCACCGGCTGGTCGAGAAAGGCGCGGTTCTTGGAAAGCAGCATCCAGGTGGTGGCATAGATCCACCATTCTGGCTCGTTGTCGTCCGAGATGCTCACGACGCCCATGTCGAAGTGCTCGGCGAGCTTTTCGACAACCGGCCGAAGATCGAGATAGCGATTCGAAATGTGAATAGCGAGCACACCGCCGGGCTTCATCTGCTTCAAGTAGATCTCGAATGCCTCCTTGGTGAGCAGGTGAACGGGAATCGCGTCGCTGCTGAACGCATCGAGCGCCAGGAGGTCGTACTGGGGCGAGGCGCCGCCGGCCAGTTCGCGTTCCATCGTCAACCGGGCATCGCCCATGACGACATCGACCTTCGCCGGGGTCTTCTCAATGTGGGTGAAGTAGGTCCGGGCGAGCGTCTCCACCGCGGGATTGATCTCGTAGATCGTCAGGTGATCGCCGGCCCGGCCGTACACCGCCAGCGTGCCAGTGCCGAGACCGACCAGTCCGAGGCGACGGGGGCCGGTCGGAAGATTGTTGATCGCCATGCCGATGCCGCTCGACGCCGGGTAATAGGTGGTCGCGAGCATCGAACGCTCGGGATTCTGGAACTGCAGGCCGTGGGTCGTGGCGCCGTGCAGCAGCAGGTGGTAGTTGTCGAGATCGTCGAACGGATAGTAATGATAACCCTTCAGCGTGCCGTAGAAGTTGCGCGACGAATTAATGATCTGCACGGCGCCCGTTTCCCGCCATTGGATCATGAAGACCATGCCCAGGGCCATGGACAGCGCCATGAGGAAGCCGGCCATGCGGGGCTGCCACTCGGAAAGCAGGACGCGCCGACGCAGATCGAAGATGCAGACGACAAGGATCACGATCGCACCGACAATATACCACTTTCGTTCGGTGAAGAACTCCATGAGCTCGGTGCCGAGCTTGTCCCCACCATCGTAATACGTCGTCAGCCAGGGCAGAATGAACGTCAGCGCCAGGGCACCGATCGCCGCCCCCAAGGCCAGGCTCCGGCTACGGTGCCGAAAGCAGACCACGGCGAGCAGATAGCTGAGGACCCAGAGCCCGATCTGCAGCTCGCGGTAATCGTCGAAGATCGCGGGAGCGACTACCGCGACCAGGAAGCCGCCCAGAGCTCCCCCGGCGGAGATGAAAAGGAAGTAGGCCGTCAACTGCCGCGGCGGCGGTTTCAACCGGTAGAGCTCGCCGTGGCAGACCATGCAGGCCGCAAACAGCGTCACGTTATAAACAATGATTTGAATCCGGATCGGCACCTCGTTGCCCAAGGGCAGCATCTGGCAGACGACGGCGCCGCCGACCACGAGCAGCGCACTGAAGAGCCCGCGATGATACCAGCGGGCATGATCGAAGCAGATGATGAACGAGAGCAGGTAGAGGCTCAGCGGCAGCACCCATAGGAACGGGATGACGGCGACTTCCTGCGAAAGCTTGTTGGTCGTCGCGAGGAGCAGGATCGACGCAATCGCCGGCAGTCCGATCCAGAGCAGCTTGTCCGATGCCGCGGGCGCCTCGATGGATTCCGTCGCCTCAGTCGAGGCCGTCGCGGGGACGGACTCCGGGAACGATTCGCCCGCCGGCAAGGGGGACGGTTCAGGCGCCGGGGACGGCTCCGGCACCCGGCTGCCGAACTTCCAGACCTGCCAGGCGCAGAAGCCGCAGAAAACGACGAAAATCGCGAGCCCGGCGGACCACATGGTGGCCTGCGTGTGGCGCGGGAACTTCACCTCGAACACAAAGGGGTAACTGAGCAGCGCGAGCAGCGAGCCGACATTCGAGAGCGCGTAGAGCCGATAAGGCGAGATGCCGGGATTCGTCTGGCTGAACCACTGCTGCATCAGCGGCCCGGTGGACGAAAGCACGAAATAAGGAAGGCCAATCGTGACACCCAGGAGCAGCAGGATGCTCCACGTCGGGTCACCGGTGCCCGTGGGCTTCCAGGCATCGGAGGGCGTGATCGGCAGCAGGACCACGGACAAGACCAGGAGTGCAATGTGGAGCGTCGCCTGCTGCTTCGGCTTCAGGTACGTGGACGTGAAGTGAGCATAGGCATAGCCACCGAGGAGCAGCGTTTGGAAGAAGAGCAGGCACGTCGTCCAAACTCCGGGTCCGCCGCCGAACCACGGCAGGATGTATTTCCCAATCAGGGGCTGAACCTGGAAGAGCAGAAATGCACCGGTGAAAATCGTCAGCGCGTAGGGAAGCATAAGACGGGAAACGATGGAATGAGGGTTGGCAGGGGCGAGCCGCGGCAGCCGCGAAAAGGGGATGACGCATGACAAATGATTACGATGCAATGTCAGGATCGCCGCCTGGACCGCCGAGTCCTGACTTGCAGCGCCACCGGCAAACTGCCACCGGCGGGCCCTCGTCGCCGCCCTGGGCCCCGGGTGCTCGTCCAGCAGCACCAAATCCAACACCCAGAAGGGCGCGCTCGGCGGGGCGGCCGCCGGATTTTTTCTGGCGGCTTTTTTAGATCGGAGCCGAAAGACGGAACTCTGCTATTGGGCGTGAGTCTTCGGCAGCGTGCCGCAGACTCTTCCCATGTTGAAAGTGTGGCTGCTCCTGATCTGGGCCGGATGGGTGGGCTTGGCCTTGGCGGTAGCCGCCAATGACAGTGGCCGCTTCTCGCAGTCCATCAGCACGGCCGATCGGCCAGCCTTTGGTATCGAACGGTTGAGCTCCGATCAACTCGCGGTGCTGGATGCACTCGTCCGCCGCGATGCCGCCAGCCGTCTCGAGGGCCCGGGCGAGGGAGAACCTTCCTCATTTTCGCAACGGCTCACCGCGGACGAGCGCAGGAACGCTGGCGTGGCCCTGCTTTCAGCCGACGAGATTTTGCGTCTCGATGCCGCCGTGGCCCGCCATGCCGTCGGCAGGATGGCGCGCAGTCTCCTGGCTCCGCCCAGTGTCTATGCCCCGCACCGCTCCGCGGCGCGGACGAACGATCGGAAGAAAGGCCTGGAAACGCACGGCTCCGTGAGCCTCAGCTACGGCTGGGGCGGCGGCTATGAGACCAAGAGCGGTTCGATGGTAGTCAACATGTCCGATCCGAATCGCCGCTACTCCGTGACGATCGGTTACGGCGAAACGCATGTGAGTGGTCCCGAGGATGCCGTGATCTACACTGGCCCGCGTACGCTCGGAGCTTACCCGCCCTTCTCACCGCTGGGTGGACTCGGCGGCGGATACGAACTCCGGCCGTAGATTCCGCAGTTGTTGGGGTTCGCGGATCAGAGCGGAGCAATCAAACCGCCAAGTTCGCGAAGACGCGCGAAGGCCTCAGGCCATCTTGCCTGAACAGGAAGGCCGGAAAGGTCGGGATCCCAGCCTGGCCACTTCTTCCCGAACTTCCCGGCCTTCCTGTTCCACTCATCTGAGCCCAGGCCGCTGCGGGGCCGTGCGCAGCAACTCGGCCAGCTCCGCCTTCCACACTTTCGCGGCCGTGTGGGTACCGTGTCCGCGGGTGTCGGCGCTGAGCGGATAAATGATGGCGCGGCCCTGGCGCACGCGCTTGATCTCGCGTTCGAGGATCGCGAGTTCCGGCGGATTGATCAGATCGTCCGCCGAGTTGATCGCCAGCAGCGGCGCCGTGATCCGCTCCAGCTCCGGGTTGGGATCGTAGTCGTGAGAAGATTCGACCGCGTAGAGGAGATCGTTGGCGTCATTGGCCTTGAGGTAGACGTCCATGAAGGCGTCCACGGCCGCATCGGCCTGCGCGAGCGTCGGCGCCTCCGCCTGCCGCAGGACGGGATTGCTGGCCATAAAGTAGAGCAGCCCCGCCGCCGTGCGGAACGAGGGCGGCTGGGTCTCGTAGTCGCCGTTGCGCCACTGCGGATCGCGGCGGATTCCCTCGGTCATGACGCGACGCCACGCGCGGTTCCGGCCCGCAATCTGGGTCGGCAAACTGGCCAGCGGCAGGAGCGCGTCCATGAACTCCGGATGCATCTGGCCCCACACCCAGCTGTGCATGCCACCCATCGACGTCCCCATGACCAGCCGCAGGTGCGTGACCCCGAGTCCCTCGGTCAACAGCCGGTGATCGGCCGTCACCATGTCGCGGTACCCATACCGGGGAAACTTCGCGCGCAGCCCATCGCTTGGCTTGCTGGATTGGCCGTGACCGATCGCGTCGCGCAGGATGATGAAATACTTCGAGGCATCGAGCGGCTGACCGGGGCCGTAGAGCTCCCCCGCAAAGTCGGGACGCAGGAACTGGGTGCTGTCGCCGGACGTGCCGTGCATGATCAGAACGGCGTTGCGCACCAGGCCCTGCGCATCCCGCTCGGGCCGGCCCAGCGTGCGGTAGTGCAGTCTCAGCTCCGGCAACCGTTCACCCGACGTGAAGACAAAATCACGGGCGACGTATTCGCCTTCGGTCACAACCGGAAGTTCAGCCGCGCGAACCCATGTGAAGGCCAGAAGGAAAAGGAGAAGATGACGGAGATTCACGATGGCTGCCGACCATGATCGCCGGCGGAGAAACCGGCCAGCG
>CAINHV010000019.1 GCA_903848965.1 uncultured Opitutia bacterium
AGCCGGACTTTCTGCGCATGCTCGGCCAGGTGCGCCGCGCGCAGGATCTCATCCGTCGCGTCACAGGCCGCCCGATACGCCGACAACGGGGTCTTGGCGTCCACCACCAGCCGCTGGCCCGCGGGCAGCCGGATGACCACGTCGGCCCGCAGCCCGCCCGACGACTCCTGTTCCGTGAAGTCGCAGTAAGGCACCATATCCGCCATCTCGACGACGCGGCGGAGCTGGAGCTCCCCCCAGCTTCCGGCGTAGGTTGTGGAACGGAGCGCCGTGGACAACCGGGCGGTTTCGTTCTGGAGCTGCAATTGCGAGTGGTGGAGCACCTTGAGCTGCTCGCCGAGCGCCCCGTAGGCACCGGCCCGCGATTTTTCGATCTCAGCCATCTTGCCGTCGAGCTTATCGAGCGCCTCGCGCACCGGCTTCACGAGGGCCTCGACCGCCTGCCGCCGCTGATCGAGATCGCCGACCGATTGCTGCTGGAGCTGGCCGAAGGCCTGACGCGCCTCGGCGAGGAAATCGACGCGATTGACGCGGAGGGCGTCGGCCGAGAGCGCCTTGAACTCCGTGGTGACGCGCTCGTGGGCCGCGCGTTCCGCGTCGAGCTGCGTGCCGAGCTGCGCGTTGAGGGTCGCCAGCCGTGCGGCCTCCGAACGCAGCTCAGCCAACTCCTCCCCGAGGCGCCGATTATCCTCGTCCCGCTGGCGCAGCCGCTCGCGCACCACGCCCTCGCGGCCGCGCAGGACGAGCCACGCGATTAGGACGGCCAGCGCCGCCGTACCGCTGATAATTGGTAAATACTCCACGGGCCGACCCTCGCGCCGGCCCCGGATCGAATCAACCTCCGATGCGCGCCTTGACCGCCGAGATCGGCAAATGCCAACAGCACCGAGACGGGAAGAAAACCCGTGGAGTTAAGCCGCGCAGTGGCCACGGGTGGGAATTGCGGTTACCAGACTTGTTCAGACTGCATTTGCCCCGGGAAGGCGGGTGCCTCCGAGCCGGGCGCGATTAGGTGTTTGTTGCCCGCCACCGGAGGGGCATATTTGAAACTCCTGCCTCCCCTCCTCCAGCGCCTCATCCCTTTGCTCGTCGTCGCGGCGCTGGCGCTGGCGCTGCGCACGTGGGATCTGGCGAGGCGGCCGATGCATGCGGACGAGGCCAACCAGGGGGTCAAGGCCGGCGAGCTGCTGGGGGGCGGCGGGTATGCCTTCGATCCGAGCGATCATCACGGGCCGACGCTGTACTATGCGGTGCTGCCGCTGGCCGGGCTGCGGGGCGAAGCGGATCTCGCGGCGCTGTCGGAGACCACGCTCCGGCTGGTGCCGGCGCTGGCCGGCACGGCCGCGGTGCTCCTGCTCGGCGGGCTCGTGCTGCTGGCGACCGGGCAGTCCTCTGATTCACGAAGTAAAACCGGCCCGTCGGCGAGCGACGGCCCTATAGACGATGGACCGATCCTGGGTCAGCGGACCTGGCCGGCGGTGACGGCGGCGGCGTTCCTGGCGCTCTCGCCGCCGGCAGTGTACTTCAGCCGTTACTTCATTCAGGAGACGCTGCTGGCGGCGCTGGCGCTGGCGGCGTTCACGGCGGCGTTGCGCTGGTGGCAGACCGGGCGGACGGGCTGGGCGGCGGCGGCCGGACTGGCGGCGGGGCTGATGCAGGCGACCAAGGGCAGCGCCCCACTCTTCCTCGCGGCGGCGGCGATCGCGGCCCTGGCCCTGCGTCCCCGGGCGCCCGCGCCGCGGGCCTGGCGGCGCGCGATACTGGCGGCGGCCGGAGCGGCGGTGCTCGCGGTGGTGCTCTTTCACACGTCGTTCGGCACGAACCCCGGAGGTCTGCGCGATTTCGCCGCGTCCTTCGGCCATGCGGCCGATCGGCTGGGCGGCGCGTCCGGACATGAGAAGCCGTGGTGGTATTATCTGAGCCTCTTCGGCTGGCAGCGTCAGGGCGGCGTGCTGTGGCAACAACTGCCCCTCGCGCTGCTGGCGGCGGGCGGGGTCGGGATCGCGGTCGTCACCCGACGTCCCCTCCTGCGCTGGGCGGCGGTGTACACCCTGATCGTGGCGGCGGTGCTGTCGGCCACGCCCTACAAGACGCCCTGGCATGCGATTCACCTCGTGCCGGGCCTGGCGATCCTCGCCACCGGGACCCTCGAGGCACTGGCGCGGGGGCCGGCCGGGCGGATCCTCGCGGTGGCGGCGGGGCTGCTCGGGCTGACGTCGCTGGCGCAGCAGACCCGGCTGGCGGCGTTCCAGCGTCCGGCCGACGAGCGGAACCCCTATGCGTACGTCCACAGTTCCCCGGACGTCCGGAAGTTTCGCGACCTGGTGACGACAACCCTCGCGGCCCACCCGGGCGGCCCAATCCGGATCGTGAGCGAGGAATACTGGCCGCTGCCCTGGTATCTCCGCGGGCTGCCGGGCGTCGGCTACTGGTCGACACCGCCGGCGGACTGCGACGCGCCGCTGCTCATCGTGTCGGCCACCCAGGCGGAGGCGGTCCGGGCCCGCCTGCACGGGTCCTATCGCACGGCGCTGCTGGGCTTGCGGCCAGGTTTCATCTGCGTGGTGTACACGCGCGAGCCATGACGCCGAGACTGTCCCTGGTCATTCCGGTGTTCAACGAGGCCGGCAATATCGCACCACTGATCGCGTCCGCGGTCGCAGTGCTCGGCGGGCTGGCGCGGCCGTACGAGATCATCGTGGTGAACGACGGCAGCACGGACGGCACGGCGGCGGAGATCGCGGCCGCGGCGGCGCGATGGCCGGAATGCTCGGAACTCCGGCTCGAACGGAACCAGGGCCAGGCGACGGCGCTGCTGGCGGGCCTGCGCGCGGCGCGCGGCGCGATCCTGCTGACGATGGACGGTGACGGCCAGAACGACCCCCGCGACTTTCCGGTCCTGCTGGCGGCGGTGGAGTCCGGCGAACTCGATCTCGCGTGCGGGTGGCGGCGGGACCGGCAGGACAGCGCGCTGCGTCGGGCGATGTCGCGGCTGGCGAATGTCATCCACCGGGCGGTCCTGGCGGACGGCGTGCACGATGCGGGGTGCCAGTTGCGGGCGTTCCGACGGGAAGTGGTGACGGCGCTGGAGCCGATGGAGCTGCTGCAGAGCTTTCTCCCGGCGCTGGTGGCCGGGGCGGGGTTTCGCGTCGGGGAGTTTCCCGTGCGGCATCATGCGCGGCGGCATGGCGACTCGAAGTACGGGCTCGGCCAGCTCTGGTGGCGGCCGGCGCTGGCGATGCTGCGGCTCCGCTGGCGGCGCGGGCGCGCGGAACGGAAGGGGCCGGCGGCATGAACGCTCACGTCTTCGAGCACGAGGCGATGGCGACCTGCTTCGCGATCGCGATCGCGGACACGGCCGGGCCGTATGCGCGGCAGGCGGCGGCGGCGGCGTTCCGCGAGCTGGAGCGGCTGGAGGGCGAGCTGAGCCGGTATGTGGAGATGAGCGACATCGCCAGGGCGAACCGGCTGGGCTGGGGGGAGACGACGCAGCTCGGGGCGGATGCATTCGAGTGTCTGCTGATCGCGGCGGACGCAGCGCTGGCGACGGGCCGGGCGTTCGATCCGTCGTATGGATCGCAGCCGGCGGCGGGCACGGCCGCGGACGCGCCGCGGTTCACGCTCGATCCGACGACGCATGGGTTGACGTCACAGGCCGAGCGGCTGCACCTCGATCTCGGGGCGGTGGGCAAGGGTTACGCGCTCGATCGGATGGCCGAGACGCTGCGAGAGTGGCAGGTGACGGCGGCCTGTCTCAACAGCGGCGGCAGCACGGTGCTGGCGCTGGGCGCGCCGGCGGGGATGGCGGGCTGGCCGCACGGGCTGGGCGACGGGTCGAGCGCGCGCACGCTGCCGCTGGTGCACGCGGCGATCGGCGCGTCGGGGCTGGCGGTGAAAGGCGAGCACATCACGAATCCGCGGACGGGCGCGACGGCCCGCACGGCCACGCGCGCGTGGGCGCTGGCCGGGACAGCCGCGCGGGCGGACGCGCTTTCGACGGCGTTCTTCGTGATGAGCGAGGCGGAAGTGCGCGCGTTCTGCGCGGCCCATCCTCAGATCGGCGGCGCGCGAATGACGGCGGACGGGAATCTAATTTCGTACGGCACGCTGCGGAGCGCGGGGGCGGGCGGCTGAGCCGAAATCACGCATTTGAGGCGGGGCCGGCGCTCGTCGATCCGATCGGGGCCTTGGGTTGAATGGGGCGTCAGGCCGCTGTAGACATGAGCGCCAGCGAGTGGATGAAATGCCCGTCGCTCCACTCTCTCACGCTCGCAGCCACGGCCGGATGGGGGCCCGCCGGCGAGCGGCGGCCCTACACCAATCCGCTTTTTTGAGGCTGCGGCGGCCACGATTAGCGAAAGGCGCGGCGATGTTTCACGGCGATTAGCGAAAAGCGTTTGACCGCCGCGCGCAGACGGTGGATTGAAATTCGCGGTCCCAGCCCCCTTAGTCAGACGATCCCCCCGCGAACCCCCTGCGTGTAATGACGAAACCCTGTTCCTCGTTGCCCAAGCCTGGCGCCCCAGGCGCGACGCCAATGCTCCGCCTGCGGGACCCGGTTGAGCCGCGCGGCTGACTCCAACGATGAACCAGCACCCGCACGCGTTCCTGGCCCTGTTCATCGTCATCGCCGTGGCGGTCCCGGTGGTCCTGCTGTCCGTCGCGCAGCTCTGGTTCAAGGTCTTCCAGCCGGCGAAGCCGAGCCAGACGAAGAACGACGTGTACGAGTGCGGGGTGGCGCCGACCGGCGACTCGTGGATCCAGTTCAAGGCGCACTATTATTTGTACGCGATCCTGTTCCTGATTTTCGACGTCGAGGTGCTATTCCTGCTACCGTTCGCCGTGGCGTTCACCGAACTCTCCGTCGGCGCCCTCGTGGCCATGCTCGTCTTCATCCTGCTGCTCGCGGAGGGCCTGGTCTGGGCCTGGCACCGCGGCCACCTCGAATGGAAGTAACATGACCGACGCCGCCCGCCCCGAGCCCACCGAACCGGCGCCCGGCGCCCACCTTGTGACCGAGGCCGAGCGCGACGAGCTGCGCCGGCACGGGATCCTGCTGACGAAGCTCGAGGAGATCGTGAATCTCGGCCGGAGCAAGTCGGTGTGGCCACTGCAATTTGGGCTCGCCTGCTGCGCGATCGAGATGATCGCGGCCTCGATGGCGCGGTTCGACATCGCCCGGTTCGGTTCGGAAGTATTCCGGCCGTCGCCGCGCCAGGCCGATCTGCTAATCGTGTCCGGGACGGTGACGAAGAAGATGGCCCCGCAGGTGGTCCGGCTCTGGAACCAGATGCCGGAGCCGAAGTACTGCATCGCGATGGGCGCGTGCGCGATTTCCGGCGGTCCGTTCAAGCAGGGCTACAATGTCCTGAAAGGCATCGACCGCTTCATCCCGGTCGATGTCTACATCCCCGGCTGCCCGCCGCGACCCGAGGCGCTGCTACACGGGCTGCTGCAGTTGCAGGAGCAGATCCGAACGCAAAAGTCGTCCGGGCCGAACGTGGCGCGGCACCTGCGCCCCGGCGATCGCTGCGATTACGCGGTCCCGGAGTTCGGCGAACGCGATCTCGAGCCGCCGGCGAATCCCGCCGTGTGGCAGGCTCCCTCCATCGTCCGGAACGAGAAGGCATGATGGAAACCCTCGAGCAGGTTCGCGACCGACTCCTGGCGCGCTTTCCCGGCGGGGAGGTGACGTTGATCGCGAATCCCGGCCCGGCAGCCCAGCACTCGCTTGCGCTCGGGTTGAACCAGGCGGCGGCGATGGCTCTTTTCCTGCGGGACGATCCGGACCTGCGGCTCGACTACTGCTCGAACGTCACCGGCGTCGACTGGCCGGAGAAGGAGATCGTCGAGAGCACCAAGGTGACGGTGCCGGATCCCGCCGGCGGGCCGGCGAAGGTCGTCGAGCAGAAGACCAAGCGGATCCAGCCCGGCTATCTCGAAGTCGTCTATCACCTGTACTCGATGGCGCTGAAGCACGGCCCGGTGATCGTCCGCCTGCGGACGGGCAACCGCCACGACCAGGTGACCGTGCCGTCGTTCACGCCGGTGTGGCGGTCGTGCGAGTTCCAGGAACGGGAAGTGTTCGACCTCTTTGGGGTCAAGTTCAGCGATCATCCGGACCTGCGCCGAATCCTGATGTGGGACGAGTTTACCGCACATCCGATGCGGAAGGACTACGTGGAACCGGACGATTACGAATGGGAACCAACGCCCCATGGCACGGTGCTGGAGAAGGCGAAGGCGCATTATCCGGCGACGGCCGTGGCGGCGCCGACGGCAGCGGTAGGTGCGGCGCATCATACTCCCGCGGCTGCAGCGGTGACGACGGCTGCGCCGGTGGTACGGTCGGACACGGGTCTGGAGACCCGTGCCACGCCGGCACCCAAGGAGGGCACGCCATGAGCGGGGTGGAGCCGATGTTTCCGAGTCCTTCGTCGGGCGCGCATGTCAATGCGGTGCACGATCCCTTTCATGGCGACCTGCTCGAGGTCTCGATGGGGCCGCACCATCCGTCGACGCACGGTGTGTTCCGAATGATGGTGACGCTCGATGGCGAGACGATCGTGAAGCTGAAGCCGGTTTTCGGATACCTGCACCGGAATCACGAGAAGCTGGGCGAGAACACCTCCTATCTCGGGTCGATGCCGTACACCGATCGGCTCGATTACCTGAACTCGATGACGAACAACTGGGCCTACGCGCTCGCCGTCGAGAAGCTGGCGGGCCAGCCGGTGCCGGAGCGGGCGGAGTACCTGCGCGTCATCCTGGCCGAACTGACGCGGCTGTTAAACCACGTCTGCCTCGCGGGCTTCCTGCTGCAGGACACCGGGGCGAGCGGCACGCCGCTGATGTATGCGTTTCGCGAGCGCGAAAAAATCCTCGATCTCTTCGAGTCGCTGAGCGGCTCCCGGATGATGTGCAACTACCAGCGTTTCGGCGGCTGCCGCGTCGATGCGTCGCCCGAATGGCTGGCGGGGGCGCAGACCATCACGAACAACTTCGGCCGGTTCCTCGACGAGTACGAGGAGCTGATCACGGGCAACGAGATCATGATGGCCCGCACGCAAGGCGTGGGTGCACTGACGCCGGAGCTGGCGATCAGCGCGGGCATCACGGGCCCGATGCTCCGGGCGACCGGGGTGAATTACGACCTGCGCAAGGTGGACGCGTATGGCGTGTATTCGCGGTTCGATTTCCGGGTGCCGCTGGGCGATCACGGCGACACCTACGACCGGTACATGATCCGCATCCTCGAGATGCGGGAGTCGATCAAGATCCTGCAGCAGGCGCTGCCGGCGTTGCCGGCGGGCCCGATCATGGATCCGAAGGCGAAGATCCGCGGCTTCCGGCCCAAGGCCGGCGAAGCCTACGGCCGGATCGAAGGCCCGAAGGGTGAGATTGGTTTCTATCTCATCAGCGACGGCAGCCCGAACCCGTACCGTTACCGCGTGCGGCCGCCGTCGTTAGTCAACCTGACGGTGCTCGAGGACATGTGCCTCGGCCAAACCATCGCCGACGCCGTGATCATCCTCGGCAGCGTCGACATCGTATTAGGTGAGGTGGACCGATGAAATTTTCGATTTTCGATTCCGGATTTTCGATTGCAGCCAGGACGTTGCCGTCGGTGTGCCGTACGCAGAAATCGAAATTCGAGAATCCGAAATCCAAAATCTAGCGATGCTCGGCTCCGGCTTACTCCAAGGTCTCAAGGTCACGGCGAAGAACCTCGTCGGGAGCTTCCACGATCCCGAGCGGCTGACGACGCTGGAGTACCCGGAACAGAAGGCGAAGCTGCCGGAGAATTACCGGAATTTCCCGTTCCTCGTGAGCGAGAACGCGACGGACCCGATGGGCACGCTGCGCTGTGTCGGCTGCCAGATTTGCGAGAAGGAGTGTCCGCCGCAGTGCATCTACATCGAGAAGAGCAAGGACAAGAAGCCGGATGCGACGGGGAAGATGCAGGTTTATCCGGTGGTCTTCGACATCGACACCTCGGTGTGCATGAGCTGCCAGATTTGCGTCGAGGTGTGTCCCTTCGAGGCGATCAAAATGGACCAGGTGTTCGAAATCGCGACCAAGGACCGGTTCACGGCGTTGCTCCTCGATCGGAACCAGCTGGCGAAGCCGAATAGCTACTACCACGAGATTCACCCGACCGAGGCGGCTGAGGTTGATGCCCGGCTCCTGGCCGAGCGGAAGGCCGCCGAGGAGAAAGCCAAGGCGGCCGCCACGCCGAAGCCGGCGGTGGCGCCCACGCCATCTCCGACCGCAACGGCCCCGAAGCCGCCAGAGGCCCCGGCGGCGGGTGGCACTCCTGCCCCATGATCGGTGCGACTTCATTTTCTCCGTTGCTGCTGGCCGCGGGTGCCGGGGCGGACTCGTTCCTCGAGCGACTGCCGTTGGTGATTCGCGACACGGTGGCCGGGGTGTTCCCCGCTCCGCTGCAGTGGTTGGTGGGATCGACGCTTTCGATCGTCGCGATCGTGGCGATCTTCGGCGGCATCTTCGCCGGGCTGACGCTGGTCGAGCGAAAAATGCTCGGCCGGATTCAAAACCGGCCCGGCCCGAACCGGACCGGCCCAATGGGGCTGCTGCAACCGATTGCCGACGGCATCAAGGCCCTGACGAAGGAGGACATCGTGCCCCGCAGCGCCGATCACCTGCTGCACTATCTGGCGCCGGTGGCACTGCTGGCGTTTTCGATTCTGACCTTCGCGGTCATTCCCTTTGGCCGGAACCTGGTGCCGCTGGAGCTCGATGCCGCGGTGTTGTATTTCTTTGCGGCGGGCGCGGCGTCGGAACTGGCGATCTTCATGGCCGGCTGGGCGAGCCGGAACAAGTTCTCGCTCCTCGCCGCCATGCGCGCGCTGGCGCAGCTCATCAGCTACGAGTTGCCGCTGCTGCTGTCGTTCGTGCCGATCATCATGCTGGCGGGCACGCTCTCAATGACCGGGATCATCGACGCGCAGGCGGGCTGGCAGCTGGGCTTCATTCCCCGCTGGTACATTTTCACCCCCTGGGGCTTCGCGGCCTTCGTGATCTTCCTGATCGCGGCACTGGCGGAGTCGAACCGCTCGCCCTTCGATCTGCCGGAGGCGGAGAGCGAACTCATCGCCGGGCACCTGACGGAGTACAGCGGGTTCAAGTACGCGCTGTTCTTCATGGCGGAGTATTTCGGCATGATCGCGCTGAGCGGGATGGCGATCACGCTCTTCCTCGGCGGCTGGCGCGCACCGTTGCCGTTCCTTGAGTTCATTCCCTCGTATGCCTGGTTCGGCGCGAAGCTCCTGGTGCTGCTCCTGTTCTTCATCTGGATCCGCGGCACCTTCCCGCGGCTGCGGATCGATCAACTCACGCGGCTGGCCTGGAAGTTCCTTGTGCCGCTCGCGCTGGTGAACCTCGGCACCGCGGCGTTCTGGTCGCTGACCTCCGGCTGGTCCGGCGCCCTGCAACTGGTCCGCTGGGCCCTTACCATTGCCATGGTAATCGGGCCGTTTGTGCTCCTCGGCCGCGGGCTCAGCGGCACGCACCGGCCCCGCACCTATCGTTACGCCTGATGACGATCCCATTTCTCATCATCGCCTTTGTCACCCTCGTCCCCGCCGCGGTGGCGATGGCGCTGCGCAACCTGATCCACAGCTCGCTGCTGCTGATCGCGAGCTGGGCGGGCATCGCGGCGTTCTATTTCTGGGCGGGGGCCGAGTTCGTCGCGTTCGCGCAGGTACTGGTGTACGTCGGGGCGGTCTCGATGATCGTGCTGTTCGCGGTGCTGCTCACGCGGCACACGCGGATCGATGCCGGGCTCGCGCCGGACTCGATCGGCCGAGCGCTCGCCGGACTGCTCGCCGGTGGCGCCGTGTTCGGGGTGCTTTTGGGCGCGGTGCTGAGCACCCCGCTGCGAGTGGGAGCGAAGGCCGCGGCGCAGGTCCCAGTGAAGCGGCTGGGCCTGGAGTTGATGAATCACCACACCATCGCGCTGCTGGCCATCGGCATCCTGCTGACGGTCTCGCTGCTCGGGGCCGTGGTGCTGGCCGCGACGGACTCCAAGGGAAAGGGAGCGACCCCATGATTCTCACGCCGCTGCATCTCTGCCTGATCCTTTCCAGTGCGCTCTTCTGCATCGGACTGATCGGCGCGCTCACGCGCAGCAACGCCATCCTCGTGCTCCTCGGGATCGAGCTGATGCTGAACGCGGCGAACATCAATTTCATCGCCTTCTGGCGCTACGGCCCGAATCCCGAGGCCGGCACCGGCGTGCTCTTCGTGGTGTTTGCCATCGGGGTCGCCGCCGCCGAGGCCGCGGTCGGCCTCGCCCTGGTCATCGCGATCTATCGTCACCAACGGAGCATCCGGCTCCAGGATGCCCGGCTGTTGAAAGGCTGATGACAATGTCGAATGCCCAATGCCCAAGGCCGAATTTCGGACGCCTCCCTCGAGTTTCGGGGCTGAGGCTGGCTAATCGGCATTCGGCATTCGCCACCCGCCACTCCGCATGAGCCTCCCCGTCCAGCTTCTCTGGCTCATCCCCGCCCTCCCGCTCCTCGCCGCGGGGCTCGGGGCGCTCACGCCGCGGTCCGGCCGGAAGCTCGCGTCCGGCGCCGCCATCCTGGCGATGGCCGGCTCGTTCCTGTTGTCGTGTGGCGCGCTGATGACGGCGCTCGCCGATCCGGCGGCGCATCTGGTCCATAATTTCGCCTGGCTCGATCTGGGCGAAGGCGTCCTGCGGCTCGGCTGGCTGCTGGATCCGCTCACGGCGTTCATGTGCGTGATGGTCACGTTCGTCGGGCTGCTGATCTTCATCTTCAGCACCGGCTACCTGCACGAGGATCCGAACTTCACCCGGTTCTTCTGCTTCCTGAGCCTCTTCGCGGCCGCGATGCTTGGGCTGCTCGTGGCGAACAGCCTCCTCCTCCTCTTCATCTGCTGGGAGCTGGTCGGCCTGGCCTCCTATCTCCTGATCGGGTTCTGGTTTCACAAGCCGTCCGCGGCGGCGGCGGCGAAGAAGGCCTTCATCACGACGCGGATTGGCGACCTCGGGCTACTGCTCGGAATGCTCTGGCTCTACGATTCCACCGGCTCGCTCCTCTTTTATGACGGCGGCCAGGGCGTGCTTGAGGCGACGGCACTGGGCGGACTCGTGGCCCAGACGACGATCGGCGGGCTCGCGGTTTCCACCGCCATCGGGCTCCTGATTTTCTGCGGCGCGATCGGCAAGTCGGGCCAGTTCCCGCTGCATGTCTGGCTGCCGGATGCGATGGAAGGCCCGACACCGGTCAGCGCTTTAATCCATGCGGCCACGATGGTCGCGGCGGGCGTATTCCTGATCGCGCGGGTGTATCCGCTGATGGCGGTCGACCAGGGGCTGGCGACGACGCCGCTGCATGCGCTCACGGTGGTGGCGACGATTGGCGCGATCACGGCGCTGATGGGCGCAATGATTGCGGTGGCACAGGACGACATCAAACGCGTGCTCGCGTTCTCCACCGTGTCGCAACTCGGGTACATGATGCTGGCGCTGGGCGTGGGATCGTGGGTGGCGGCCATCTTCCACCTGCTGACGCATGCGTTCTTCAAGGCGCTGCTCTTCCTTGGATCCGGATCGGTGATTCACGCGGCGCACCACGAGCAGGACATCCGCCGGCTCGGCGGGCTCCGCGGCCCGATGCGGATCACGTTCGTGACGTTCGCGCTCGGCATGATGGCGCTGTCCGGCGTGCCGTTCCTCTTCTCCGGCTTCTGGAGCAAGGAGGCGATTCTCCACGCGGCGCAGGGATGGAACGTGTCGCACCTGCCACTGTATGCCGGGCTGGCGGCAGTCGTCCTGACGGCGTTCTACATGACGCGGCTCGTGGCGGAGACCTTCTTCGGTTCGGCGCGGAGCGACGAGGCCCGGCATGCGCATGAGAACTCTCCGGTGATGACCGTGCCGCTCGTAATTCTCGCGGTGTGCGCGATCCTCCTGGGCTTCATCGGCACGCCGGCGTTTCCCTGGCTGCAGTCGCGGCTGATGGGTCAGACGGAAGTGCACGGTCATTCCCTCTTCGAAGGCGGCGGGCTGATGGTGCTGTCGATCGTGCTCGTCGCGATCGGCATCGGATCGGGTTGGGCGCTCTATGGCCGCCGCCCGCGGACAACGACCTCGGCCCTCGACCCGATCGAAAAGATCTCGCCGGGACTCTTCGGGGCGCTGCGGGCGCGCTTCGGCTTCGATGAACTTTATGCGGCGACCGTCGGACGGCTGAACACGGCGACGGCCGCGCTGGCGGATGGTCTGGATCGTTACGTCTGGGACGGTGCGGTGCGTTTCCTGGCGGCGCTTGGCGAGTTTGCCGGGTTCGTGAACAAGGAAGCGGACGAGGATGTCCTCAACGGCGGCTTCGACGCGACCAACGACAAGATTCGCGGAACGGCGCGGTTGTACTCGGCGGCCCAGACCGGCGGGGCGCACGGTTATATGCGGACCGTGGCCATCGGTTTCGTGCTGCTGGTCCTGATCGTGATGCTGGGAGGTGGCCTGTGACCGCGCTGCTCTCACTTATCGTCTTCACGCCGTGGATCGGTGCGGCGGTGCTGGCGGCGCTGTCGAGCGCGAAGCCGGGCACCGTGCGGGCAATCGCGCTCCTGTTCAGCCTGTCGACGCTCGGGCTCGGTCTGTTCGCGGTGGCGAACTTCGATCCGTCGCGGGTGGGATCGCAGTTTGTGGAGCGCCACGACTGGATCACGGCACTGAATGTCCACTATCACCTCGGACTCGACGGGCTCAGCCTGATCCTGGTCCTGCTCACGGGCATCGTCACTCCGGTGGCGCTGCTGGCCTCATGGCGCGTGGAGCGCGATCCCCGGCTCTTCGCGGCGCTCTTCCTGATGCTGCAGGGGGCAGCGCTCGGGGTCTTCCTCGCACTGGATTTCTTCCACTGGTTCGTGTTCTGGGAGCTGAGCCTCGTGCCCGCGTTTTTTCTGATCAAGTTGTGGGGTGGACCGGGCGCGACCCGGGCGGCGTATCAGTTCGTGATCTACACCATTGGCGGCAGCGCGTTCATGCTGCTCGCTTTTGCCGCGCTGTATGCCGCGACCGGCACGATGGACTTCATCCAACTGGCGCAGCTCGGCGCCGACGGCACGCTCGCACAGCAACTCGGCGCGGTCGGCGGCTGGTGGCCGAAGGCGGTCTTCCTCGGCGCGCTGCTCGGGCTCGCGGTCAAGGTTCCGCTCTGGCCCTTCCACACCTGGTTGCCCCCGACGTATGCGGAGGCCCCGACGGGCGCGTCGATGTTCCTCACCGGCGTGATGTCGAAGATGGGCGTGTATGGTTTTCTGCGGATCCTCTGGCCCATCTTTCCCACGCAACTGCACGGGGCCTCGGGCTGGCTGCTCTGGCTGGCGCTCGGCGGCGTGGTCTTCGGGGCGTTTGCAGCGATGCGCCAGACCGACCTGAAGCGGATGGTCGCCTACTCCTCGTTGAACCATCTCAGCTACTGCCTGCTCGCTCTCTTCGCGGTCTCGGCTGCGACCGGCCAGCCCGGCACCACGAGCGTGGCGGCGATTGCCGCGCTCAGCGGCACGATCCTGCAGATGTTCAACCACGGCCTCTCGGCCGCGGCGTTGTTCTATTGTGTCGGCCTGCTCGAGGCGCGGTCGGGCGGATTGCGGGGGCTGAACGATTTCGGCGGCGTGCGCACGGCAGCCCCGATCTTCGCCGGGCTCTGTGGCATTGCGCTCTTCTCCTCGCTCGGTCTGCCCGGACTCAACGGGTTCGTCGGCGAGTTCCTGATCTTCCGCGGGGTCTTCGGACTGGCGCCGTGGGCCGCAGCGGTGGCCTGCCTCGGGTTGCTGGCGACCGCGCTGTTCCTGCTGACCTTCTGGCAGCGGGTCTTCCACGGTCCGACGGGCAAAGTCGCCTCGTCCGGCTTCCAGGATCTCTCCCGCCACGAAATCCTTACCCTCTCACCGTTGATTGCGCTGATGTTCGTCCTCGGCGTCTGGCCGCAATTCCTGGCCGGTCTGATCAACCCGCTGGTGACCTCCTGGGCCAGCCGGCTCGTGCTGCCATGAACGCCCTGCCCTGCACAGTCTATGTTTCCCTGGTCGGCGCGCTGCTCGCGCTGATCGCCGGCGGACGTTCCGCGACGGCGGCGCGCTGGATTGCGCTCATCACCGCGACGGTCGGCTGGCTCATCACGCTTGGCGCGGCCGCGGACTTCGTGCCCGGCCCGGGTCTGCAGACGCTCGTTAACGTGGCGTGGATTCCTGAACTCGGGGTCCGCTATCATCTGGCCGCGGACGGGATCAGCCTGACGCTGCTGGTCCTGACCGGCCTGGCGGCGACGGCGGGAATCCTGTTCTCCTGGAACATCGAGGAGCGGGTCGGAGAATTCTTTGCGCTCTTCCTCACGCTGATTGCGGGCGTGTATGGCGTGTTCCTGAGCGCGGATATTTTTGTCTTCTTCGTCTTCTACGAAATCGCGATCGTTCCGAAGTACTTCCTGATCGCGAGCTGGGGATCCACCAACCGCGAGTACGGCGCGATGAAGCTCGTGCTGTATTCCTTCGCCGGCAGCGCGCTGGTCCTCGCGGGTGTCCTCTGGGCCTATGCGGCCAACGGTGGCCAGAGCTTCGCGCTCAGCGACCTCGCCGCGGCGGGCGCCAACTTCACGGCCGGGCAGCAGATTGGGATGTTCGCCCTCATCTTCCTCGGGTTCGCGGTCCTCGCGGGCATGTTCCCGTTCCACACTTGGGCGCCCACCGGCCATGTCGCCGCGCCGACGGCGGCTTCGATGCTGCTGGCCGGCGTGGTGATGAAGCTCGGCGCCTACGGCTGCCTGCGCGTCGCGATGCCGCTCTTTCCCGCCGGGCTCGAGTTCTGGCAGCCGACGATCGCCTGGCTCGCCATCATCGGGATTATCTACGCGGGCTTCGTCGCGCTGGTGCAGGAGGACTTCAAGTTCGTGATCGGCTATTCGAGCGTCAGCCACATGGGCTTCGTCCTGCTCGGGCTCGCCGCCGCCAATACGCAGGCGGTGAGCGGCGCGGTGCTCCAGATGTTTTCCCATGGCGTGATCGCGGGCCTGCTCTTCGCCGTGGTCGGCCGGATGGTCTACGACCGCACGCACACCCGGAAGTTCTCGGACCTGCGCGGGATTCCGCTGCACCGGCTGCTGCCCTTCGCGGCGCTGACATTCGTGCTCGGGGGACTCGCGTCGATGGGTATGCCGGGCTTCAGCGGCTTCCCCGCCGAACTCACGATCCTGATCGGCACCTGGAAGACCTCGCCCGTCTGGGCCACGTTCGCCGCGGGCGGAATCCTGGTCGCGGCAGCCTTCACCTTGCGGGCCATCCAAGTCTCGTTCTTCGGCACCACCGACCACTCGGGACCGGCGGCCACCGCGGGTGCCCACGGCCATGAGCATGATTACGCGCCGATCACCTGGCCCGAGCGGACGGGCGCGATGCTGCTGATCGCCGCGACGATTTACATCGGCCTCAAGCCTGACGTGCTCCTCGAGTGGATCGTCCCGGCGCTGCAGTCGCCGCTCTTTCAGACGATTCTGAAGGGAGGCGCCTCGTGATCAACTACACTGCAATCTTTCACGCCCTCCGGCCCGAGGCCTCGCTGGTCGTCGGCGCGCTGGTCGTGCTCGGACTCGATCTCTGGTTGGGCCGGGGCCGCACCGAGGGACAGCGACTGCGGCTCTCCTCGCTCGTGGGCCTGCTCGCCGTCGCCGCGGCGATTTGCGCCTCGCTGGGCGCCGGTTCGTCCGGAGAGGTCGTCGACGGCGTCCTGATCCTCGATTCGCTTGGCCTGGCCACGCGGGTGGGTGTACTCGGGCTTACGGGGCTGACGCTACTGCTGGCGCCGGGCACGTCGCGGGTCCGGAATCCCGCGGAGTTGGTCGCCATTATTCTCTTCGCGACCTCGGGATTCACGCTGATGGCAGTGGCCCAGCAATTACTGCTCGCGTTCCTCGCCCTCGAACTGGCCAGCCTGTCGCTCTACATCCTCGCGGGTTTCGACAAGTCCCGCCCCGCCTCGGCTGAGGCGGCGTTGAAATACTTCCTCCTCGGGGGGGTCTCCGCGGCGTTCATGCTCTTCGGCTTCAGCCTGCTCTATGGGCTGACGGGGTCGCTCGTGCTGCCCGAAATTGCGCGGGCGATCGCCGTGAACGAGCAAAGCACGCTGCTGATGGTGGCGCTGGTCATGATCCTCGTGGCCTTCGGCTTCAAGGCGGCGGCGGCACCCTTCCATCTCTGGGCACCCGATGTCTATCAGGGTGCGCCCACAATCTCCGCGGCGCTGATTGCGTCAGCGTCCAAGCTCGCCGGCTTCGTCCTGTTCGTGCGCTTGCTGTGGAGCGGACTCCTCCCGGCGGCCGGCAGCGTCGCGACGTTCGATAGCGTGCCCGGCTGGCTGCCAGTGGTGGCGGGCCTGGCGGGGCTCTCGCTCTTCCTCGGTAATTTCGTGGCCCTCGCCCAGTCGAATGTCCGCCGGCTGCTCGCCTATTCGGCGATTGCGCACGCGGGGGCGCTGCTCCTCGGCGTCATGGCGGCAGGCGTGGCCGGCCCCGGGCCGCTGTTCTATTATGCCGCGACGTACGGACTGGCGACGGTGGGCGCGTTCGGTGTCATCGCCGTGGTCGAGCAGGCCGGCGGCTGCCAGAGCCTCTCCGACCTGGCCGGCCTCCATCGCCGCTCGCCGCTGCTGGCGGCCTGTCTGTTGATTTTCATCCTCTCGCTCGCCGGGATTCCGCCGCTGGCCGGATTCTTCGGCAAGTTCGCGGTCTTCGCCGCGGCGCTGAAAGTGGGCGGGCTGGGCGGTCCCCTTGGCTGGCTGACGCTGGCAGCAATCTTCCTCAGCGCGATCGGGCTCTATTATTACCTGCTGATCCTGAAGCAGGCGCTCGTGCTCGGACCCGCGGCCGACCGCGGAAAGATCAGCGTTCCCGCCAACGCGGGACTCGCGCTGATCCTCGCGGCGGGGCTGATCGTGGCGCTCGGGCTGTTCCCGTCGGTAGTGCTGGGGTTGTTCTAGGCGGGGCGGAGAAGTCCCGGAGTTTTCGACCGCAGATTCCGTGGAGGTCGCGGATGCCAGACCAAGACGCGGATGAATGCGCCAACTTTGCTCCCGCGATCGGAGGTCCGTCGTCGGCGCAATCGGGCGACACGTCCCCGGAGTTTAAGAGCCTGAAGCCATGAAACCAGGAATCGGTATAAGCCCAGAATCGTGGCTTCCTGGCTTCAGGCTTCAAAAAATCTGCCCCTCAAAATCCAGCCCCCTCCCAGCGGTGGCCTGAGAAGTGTCGGCCTGTTGCGCCTCAGGGCGTTCGGGCTTGGGGGACTCAATTGGCCAGCGCGCCCATTCCGGTTCGATCCGTGAACCACGATCTAAGCGAGCAGGCGCGCAGCGCTGCCGCTCGCTTAGATCATCCGGCTTGAATGCCTTTATCCGCGAGATCCGCGCAATCCGCGGTCGGCTGCGGTTGATTGGATTTATCAGGGCGCAGCGAGTCTGCGTCCTACTTGCTCATTTTTCCGCGCGATAAGCCCTCCCGGACCGCGCAGGGGCGATGCCACCCCCTCTCCCTATCCTCCTCCTCCTTCAGCCCACCGACCGCGGCGCTCCCGCCAAAAAAAGCGGCCCACGTTTCCGTGGGCCGCTTTATTCTAAGAGCTTTCTTAAGTTCAGGTCATTTCCAGGCCGCGCATCGTGCCGGTCGAGGACGAGAACTTGGCCTCGTCGATGCCCATGCGGTGCAGCATCGAGAGCAGCAGGTTCGTCAGCGGGTAGTTCCGGTTGTGCTCCCGCTCGAAGCCCAGGTGCTGGCCGTGCTTGAAGCCGCCGCCGGCGAACACGATCGGCTGGTTGAAGCAGGTGTGCTGGTTGGCGTCACCGAAGTTCGAACCATAGAGAATCATCGTGCGATCGAGCAGCGTATCCTCGCCTTCGGTCACCGTCTTCATGTCACCAAAGAGCTTCGCGAGCAGCTTCATGTGACCCACGTCGAGCGCCTTGAGCTGGGTCAGCTTGTCGTCCGCTTTGCCGTGGTGGGAGAGGTTGTGATACGTCTCGGTGATCGAGGTGTCGTTGATGCCTTCGACCACGGGGGTCGAGACACTGTCCAACATCAGGGTGACCGCGCGGGTCGAGTCGGTCTGGAAGGCCAGCTTGGCCAGATCGTACATGACCTTCACCTTTTCCATGTAGGCCGCGGGGCTCGCCGGATCGACCGGGGGCTGCGCGTCGACCTTCGGCTTCGGCTTGCGCTCCCAGCCTTGGGAGGCCTGGAGACGGCTCTCGAGGTCGCGGACGCTGGTGAAGTACTGGTCGAGGCGATCCCGGTCCTGGGCACCGAGCCCGCGCTGGAGGTTCTTCGCCTGGGTCGCGACCGTGTCCAGGATGGAGCGGCCGGTGTCGAGCTTGAGAATCTGGGCATCAACCTCGGCCTGGGTGCCTTGGAGGAAGAGCTGCTTGAAGACCTCGGCGGCCTTGTCTTCCGGCGGAATCGCCACGCCGGTACCGGTGCAGGAAAGACTGCGGCTGCGGGTGTTGACCGAGAGGGTCAGGGATGGGAAGCGGGTCAGGATGCCGATGCGCTCTGCGACGTACTGGTCGAGCGAGATCGTGTTACGGAAGGAGCCCGAACCCGGATGCGGGGCGGCCGTGATGAAACAGACGTCCGCCGGGTGACCGCCATCAACATTCGGATACGACACCCCGGAGAACACCGTGAAGTCCTTGCGATGCTCCTGGAGCAACTCGAGGTACGGGGACGGCTTGTAGTCCTTGTCATTGCCCTCGGGGAAGAAATTGCGGGGCAGCAGGCCAAGATTGTTGTTGATCGCGAACATCCGGCGGGGCTTCGCGTCCGGCGCCAGCGGCGAACCCGCCTGGGCCGCCCGCGCAAACGTCGGTGCCATCGTGTCCAAAAATGGCAGCGCCAGCGCGATTCCCGTCCCACGCAAAAAGTGACGGCGGGACAATGGCCGCCGGGTCGAGATGAAGGGTCCGTATTCCTGGGGCTGTGTTTTCATTGGTATAACTTTTGGTCGGGGGTCGGGTACTCGAGCTTGGAGCGGCGGGCGGGGAAGAACTACTGTCGGACATGCTACCACTTGGACCGACCGGGAGGGCAAGATGAAAGGTGAGCCAGTTCTCGACCGCCGTGGCGCGGGAGTGCTCTCAATTGCCGTACCAGAGTCCGGAATTATTAAGGCCCCGAATCGGCATCGTCCGTCCGATCGCCACGAAGATTCCATCGGGGGACCTCCGTGCCGGGCGGGTGTGACAGCGGATTCGAGGCTTTCCAAGCCCCGGGGCGCGGCCTAGGTAATCCGGCGATGAAACCCCGTTGTTTTGCGCTCCTTCTCGCCCTAGCCCTTTCCGGCGGAACCGCCCAGGCAGCCGACAATCAACTGACCGCGGCCGAGAAGTCGGCGGGTTGGTCCTTGTTGTTCGATGGCCAAAGTCTGCAGGGCTGGCGCGGCTACCGGCTCAAGGGTCTGCCGGAAAATCTCGGCTGGGAGATCCGGGACGGGACTCTGCATGCCAAGGGCGAGAAATACGACATGAGCAACATTCCGATGGCGCAGTTTCGCAAAAGCGAACTCATCACGGAAAAGACCTACAACGATTTCGAGCTGAGCTGGGACTGGCGGATCTCGAAGGCCGGCAACAGCGGTCTGAAATACCTGGTAACCGAAGAACGGCCGAACGCGCCCGGACCGGAGTACCAGATGATGGACGACGCCAATCATCCCGACGGCAAGGTGGGTCCGACACATCACACGGGCGCCTTCTATGACGTCCTTCCCGGCGCCGCCGACAAGGCGAGCCCGGTAGGACAGTGGAACACCTCCAAGATCGTGATCCGCGGCAACCAGCTGGAGCACTGGCTCAACGGGCACAAAGTGGTCTCGAGCATCCTCGGCAGCTCCGAGGTGAAGGCCGGCCTCGCGAAGAGCAAATTCAAGAGCGAACCCGGCTTCGGCGAGAAGATCGCCGGTCATTTCATGCTCACCTACCACGGCGACGAGACGTGGGTGAAGAATATCAAGGTCCGCGAACTGAAGTAAGCCGGTTCATCAGGATCGATCTTAGGACCTGACCCACCGGCGAGCGACCTGTTGCCGGGTAGCCACGGGCGCCAGCGAGTGGACCAATACGGTCTCGGCGGCGTTCAAACGTCGGCGCCATCGACCACACGGGGTAAGTGACGTCGGCTTTGTAACGTAATACGTTACAAGTAAACCCGAGGTCGGAGACCTGAGGGGGAGAGGGTTCGCGCTGCCCGATTCGAGACCGCGGCGTCGGAAACCGTGCCCGCGCCCGGCGCACCCTGTCACATGGAACGCGACAAGCCCACCCACGGAACAACCATCCGGACGCCAATCCGCACTCCCAAGCTTCGCCGGAAGCCGTCAGCCAGCAGACCCACGCGTCGAACCGCCGCGGCGCCACCGACGGACCGGGCCGGAACGAAGCCACCGCACGGCTGGAGGCGGAGAGCGAACTGCAAGCCGAGGCCGAATCGAAACCCGTCCCGGGAACCGCCGCGGCGCCGCCAGTCGATCAGCACGCAATTCCGGTTCGACCCCAAACCAAGAGCCGGGATCCGGCCGACTCCGCCGCGCAAACCGGGTGGCCGTGCCCGTGAGGGCAGGGACTTCTTCCTTGCTCCGCTCAATGCCGTCCCGCTGCCCACGCCACGGGTTACCAAGCCCGCCTTCCGGTTCTCCGCTGCTTTGCGGTTTCAACGCCCGTTCGCGGCCTAGGATTCTCTGGCCGCCAAAGAGACGGCTGGAGTTGGATCCAAATTCGGTCGAGGCTCGCGGCTCTACACCCCCCATGAACCAAATTGATCTCCAGGGAAAAACCGCCGTTGTGACCGGCGCCGCACGCGGCATCGGTCTCGCCATTGTGCAACGCCTGCTCGCCTCCGGCGCGCGTTGCAGCCTGTGGGATCGGGACGCGGCCGCGCTCGAGGCGGCCGCGAAAACGCTAAATGCCGGCGACCGGGTACAGACCGTCGTGGTCGACATCACCAGCGAGGAACGGGTCAAGTCCGCAGCGAACGAAGCGAAGGTCCGCTTCGGCGGCATCGACATCCTCGTCAACAATGCCGGCATCGCCGGCGTCTCCAAGAAACTCTGGGAGTGCACGGCGGCGGAGTGGCGCGCCGTGATCGATCTGAATCTCGTCGCGGTGTTCAATTGCTGCCACGCCATCGTCCCGATCATGCTGCCAGGCAACACCGGGCGGATCGTCAACATCGCCTCGATCGCCGGCAAGGAGGGCAATCCCAACGCCTCGCACTACAGCGCCTCCAAGGCAGGTGTCATCGGGCTCACGAAGTCACTCGGCAAGGAACTCGCCACGACGAACATCCGCGTGAACTGCGTCACGCCCGCCGTGATCGAGACGGAAATCCTCCAGCAGATGTCGAAGGAGCACGTGAACTACATGCTCTCGAAGATCCCGCTCGGGCGTCCGGGCACGGCCAGCGAAGTCGCCGCGCTCGTCGCCTGGCTTTGTTCCGAGGACTGCTCCTTCACCACCGGAGGCGTCTTCGATATTTCCGGCGGCCGGGCGACTTACTAAGCCGGAAAGATGCAGAGAGAAACCGCCAAGGACGCGAAGCTTCGAGGTAGACGGCTGGGGCTTAGCCCCACTTTCGAACCCACCATTCAGTGGCCAGCGCGGGTAAGCTCAGCATGGGCTGCGGAGCGAGTGACTCGCGGCACCGAACTTCGCGGTTCAACTGCAGGGAAGCCGGGAAACCCGCTCCTTTTCAAACTTCCCGACCTTCCTGTTTAAATCATCTGAACTTTAAGAGCCTGAAGCCAGGAAACCAGAAATCGGCGCCAGCTCAGATTCGTGGCTTCCTGGCTTCAAGCTCAAACCCGGCTCGGTCGGGGTGGAGATCGAAGCCGGAAACTACTTCATCGCTCCGCTCGGTGAAGTCCCGCCGCTCACGCGGCGGGCCACCAAGTTCGCCTCTTCGCAATTTCCTACTGCACGGTTTCGGCTAAGACCGCCGCCGCCCGCGGGCTCACGCCGGCTTCGCGCCCCGCTCTTCCAACGGCGTCACCGGGTCAATGAAGAGCCAGGCAATCGCCCCGACCCCGTAGATGGCTGCGGCCACCAGAAACGCGGTGGTCCAGCCCTGCATCGTGGGCGGCGACTCCGCCGAGAGCTTGGTGCTGTTGAGAATGTAGCCGACGACCACCGGGCCGACGGCCCCGCCAAGGTTACCCATCATGTTCATGCTGCCGGACAGCGAGCCGGCCAGCCGGCCTCCGACATCCATGCACGCCGCCCAATCCGGTGCCATCGCGAGGTCGTTGGAAAAACTCGCGAGACCGAGGGCAATCATCGCAAAGACTGGATCGTTAATCCGCGTCGCGATCACGAGCATCGCGCCCGCCATGAAGAGCCCCGTGCAGGCCACGATCCGCCGTGCCCTCGCGACGGGCATCCACCGCTCTGCGAGCTGCTTCGCCGCCCAGCCGCCCACAAAGCAGCCAATGCCTCCGAAGAACAGGGGCAGGCCAGCGAGAACCGCGCTCTTCTCCAGCGACACCCCGCGGGCCTCGCGCAGATAGGTCGGCAGCCAGGTGATGTAAAAATACCACCCGTACGACATGCAGAAATACTGGAGCCACAGCAGCCAGACGGTCGGGCTGCTGCAGAGTTTTCCCCACGGCACCTTGGCGTGGCTGGGAGCGTTGATCTCGGCGCCATCCATCAACGCCAGCTCCGCCGCGTTCACTCCGGGATGTTCCGACGGCTTGTCGCGGAACCAGCGATAGAAACCCACGGCCCAGAATATTCCCAGGGCCCCAAAGAGCACGAAGGCCCAGCGCCAGCTCATGTGTCCGAGGACGAATGCCACAATCAGCGGCGTAAAGGCCCCGCCCCACCGCGCGCTCCACCAAAGAATACCTTGGGCCCGGACGCGTTCGTTCGATGGCAGCCAGATCGTGAAGATTTTGGTTACGTTCGGAAAGCAGCCAGCCTCGCCCACGCCGAAGAGGAAGCGGCAGACGACCATCGAGAAGAAATTCCAAGCCGCGCCCGTCGCCGCGGTGAAGATCGACCACATCACCACGACCTTCATCAGCACGCTGCGGGGACCATAACGATCTCCCATCCAGCCGCCCGGAATCTCGAAGAGCGCATACGAGATCGTGAAGGCCGAGAACACCCAGCCCATCTGCATCTCGGTCAGCCCGAGGTCGTGCCGGATGTTGGGCGCCGCCTGCGAGATGCAGACGCGGTCAATATAGGTGATGATTGCGAGCGTGATGACGAAAGCGAACATCACGTGCCGGGCCTTCGAGGGCGCCACCGGCGTTCTAACCGCGGGTTGGGGTAACACGCCAGTGGAGTTGGCGCGCCGTCGCGGTGCTGTCAACGCCGCGGGTCAGCCGCCCCGCTTTTCAGCCCGCATCGGCTCCACAATCGCCGCCATGTCCTTCTCCCCGTGACCGGCGCTAACCGCCCGCTGAAAAATCTCCAGCGCCGTCGCCGCGGTGGCCAGATTCTGCCCCCGCGCCGCTGCCTCCTTAATCGCGTAGCCAATGTCCTTCGTCATCAGCTTGAGCATGAAGTTCGGCGTGAAGTCCGGCGCCGTCATCCGGGCCACGACGGTCTTGGTCACCCCGCTCGCCGCGGCGCCATCCATCAGCACCGCCAACGCCTTGGTGCGATCAAGTTCGCTGCGCTCTATCAGGGCGACAGCTTCGCCAAAGGCGGCGACTTCGACCGCGCACAGGTAGTTGTTGATCAATTTCAGCAGCGCTCCGCTGCCCGTCGGACCGAGGTGCGAGATGCTACGGCTCATCGGCGTGAGGACGGGACGAATCTTCTCCAGCGCGGCCGCGGAACCGCCGACGTAGAAGTTGAGCTCACCGCTCGCCGCCTGGACTTTGCTGCCGGTGACCGGCGCATCGACAAACTCACAACCGCGGGCTGCCGCGGCCGCCGCCAGTTCGCGGACCCAGTCCACGGTCAGCGTACTCGACTCAATCAGGATGGTTCCGGGTCGCGCGCCGGCCAGGGCGCCGGA
Organism: uncultured Opitutia bacterium; assembly: GCA_903848965.1. GTDB lineage: Bacteria > Verrucomicrobiota > Verrucomicrobiia > Opitutales > Opitutaceae > ER46. The sequence goes on from CAINHV010000019.1 coordinate 24,066, forward strand.
CTCGCCCAGCCAGAGACTGCGTGAAACCACGTCGTCGGAGACCATCCCAATCACGATGTCGGCCCCCGCCGCCGCGGCACGGGGCGAATCGGCCACCTTGGCCCCGGCGGGGATCAGGGCCTCGGCCTTGGCGCGGTTGCGATTATAGACTGTGAGCGGAACGCCCGCACCGAGGAGGCGGCGGGTCATGCCACCGCCCATGATGCCAAGGCCGAGAAATGCAACGGAAGGGAGACTCATATGAGGGCGTGGATTTCGGGAAGCGGGTTGCGTCGACGAAGGGTCTGACAAACGGTCAGGCAGGAACCAACCCGAGGCGGCCAACAGAGCCCGACCGCCGCGCCGGTTCAAGATCGCAGTGGGACTTGCTCCCGGTCCTAGCGGTCCGGGCACAAAAAAGCCGCCGGCAGAACCGGCGGCTTGAAATTTACGAAAAGCGGAAGCTCAGGCCTTCTTGGGGGCAGCCTTCTTGTATTCCTTGTGGCTGGCCTTCTGCTGGGCACCCACGTCATCGAGCAATTTCGCGGCGTCCGCGTTGTTGCCCGCCTTGAGTGCGGCCTCGAGCTTGCCGACGAGGTCGATCGCCTTCTGGAGCTGTTCTTTGTAGCCGGCGAAGAAC
>CAINHV010000020.1 GCA_903848965.1 uncultured Opitutia bacterium
CCACTGGCGTTCCCCGTCGACGAAGGAAATGAGGGCGATGGGCGTACCACTGATCTCGGAGGCGATCTTGGTGATGGCGTCGTAGGATTCCTCCCGCGGCGTGTCCAGGACATCGTAACTCCGGAGCGCGGCGAGGCGCGCGGGCTCGTTGGCGGGATGAGGGGCGGGCTGCATGGTTAAGTGCCGGGGAAATTCACCCCTGAATCAAACCAAGGTGTGGGTCGCAGCGGACCAGGAGCCCAGCTGCTGAGGGCACAGAGCAGGACCGAATGCTTGGGGCAGCGAACTCTGCGCCCAAACGCGGGTCGGTTTGCGAAAATAAAAATTCCCGGAAAGTGATATTTCTTTTTTATTTTTGGGGGTGAGTTTTTTTGGGGGGGGGATAATCACCCACTTGCTCGTGTATCTTTGTCCTGGTCACTTGCGGCAAGTACTTAGTGATGCCGAGCGGGCGGGTTTGGCCGCGGCGCTGCTGCCCCGTTTGCAAATGCCCGCGGTCCGATTCCCCTGAACTTGCCGCGCCACTCCCGCCCGCGTCGCCCGGCGACGCCGTCAAGTCGGTCGCGAACACGAAGCCATCGCCTCCAGATTTAGTGGCCGCGAAATTCGACGCCAAATCCGTCGCCGTGCTGGCCTTTTCCAACTGAGCGCCCGGTCCGAGGGGAATTGGGCAACCAATTCATCGGACAAGGGCATTGACGCGAATTTTGCCGTCTGCCGGCCTAACTGCCGCCTCCGACTTTCCGTTTTCCCGCAGTTTCCATGCAATTTCGCCTCCTCGGCCGCACCGGCCTCAAGGTTTCCGTTCTCGGGTTTGGCGCGTCCTCGCTGGGTGGCGTCTTCCGTGCGGTTGAAGAGCGCGACGGAATCGAAACGGTGAGGACAGCCCTGGATCTAGGAGTCAATTTCATCGATACCTCGCCCTATTATGGGGCCACCCGCTCCGAGACGGTCCTCGGCAAGGCGCTGCGGGGCGTCCCGCGCGAGAGCTACTATCTCGCCACCAAGGTCGGCCAATACGGAGAAGGCGAGGTCGACTTCTCCGCTGGTCGGGTGCTTCGGAGTTGGGAGGAGAGCTGCCGCCGTCTCGGCGTCGACTACATCGACTTGCTGCAATGCCACGACATCGAGTTCGCCGATCTCAACCAGATCGTGGACGAGACGCTGCCGGCGCTGGTTCGTCTCCGGGAACAGGGACGCATCGGCCATATCGGCATCACCGGCCTGCCCCTTCACGTCCTGCAGCAGACCGTGAATCGCGGCTCCCCCGGAACGATCGAAACCGTCCTCTCGTTCTGCCGCTACACGCTCAACGACACCGCCCTCGCTGCGCTCCTCCCCTCCTTCGCCGGCCGGGGGATCGGTGTCATCAACGCCTCCCCCACTGGCATGGGACTGCTCACCGTCCGCGGCGTGCCACGGTGGCATCCCGCCACGCCCGCCATGGTGTCGACGGCCCGGCAAGCGGTCGCCTACTGCGAAGCCAGGGGTGTCGATCCCGTCCGGCTCGCAATTCAATTCTGCGTCGCGGAACCAGCCATCGCGACCACCCTCGTGGGCAGCGCGAGCCCCGACAACATTCGCCGCAATATCGCTTCCGCCGGCGAGCCCATCGATGCGGAGGTGCTGGCGGCCGTGCGTAATATCTTGGCGCCAATCCAGGACCATAATTTCACTCGTGGCCGCCCCGAAAATCGCGATCCCATTGTCGCCTGATCATGCTGCAAATCCAACTTGAGAAGCCCGGCCAGTTCATCGCCGTCGACCGGCCGGAACCAATCCCCGGTGACGGCGAGGCCCTCGTTCGGGTGGATTCCATCGGGGTCTGCGGCACTGACCTCCACGCGTTCGCTGGCCGGCAGCCTTTTTTCTCTTATCCGCGGGTGCTGGGCCACGAGTTGGGGGTCGAAGTGATCGAACCCGGCGGGAAACCCGGCGCGCTCCGCCGCGGCCTGCGTTGCGCGGTCGAGCCGTATCTGAATTGCGGGCACTGCATCGCGTGCCGCCGCGGAAAAACCAACTGTTGCGAGACGCTGAAAGTTCTCGGCGTCCACGTGGACGGAGGCATGCAGCCGCTGCTCGCCGTACCCGCCCACAAGCTCCACGCCTCGGCGATCCTAGATTACGAGCAACTCGCGCTCGTGGAAACGCTCGGCATTGGCGCCCACGCGGTGGAGCGCGCCGAGATCGGGCGGGACGATTACGTCTTGGTCATCGGAGCCGGCCCCATTGGCCTGAGCGTGGTGCAATTCGCCCTGCTAAGCGGAGCGAAGCTGGCTGTGATGGATTTGAGCCCGACACGCCTCGAGTTCTGTCGGGCCCAGTTTGGCGTCGGACACACGATGACCCCGGGGGACGGACCGTCGCGCCTCCGCGAGATTGGCGGGGGTGACTTGCCCACGATCGTCTTCGATGCTACCGGGAACCCGGCCTCCATGGCATCGACCTTCGAACTCGCTGCGCACGGCGGCCGGATCGTGTTTGTGGGTCTCTTTCAGGGGGATGTGGTCTTTAACGATCCCAACTTCCACCGTCGCGAACTCACCCTCTGCGCCAGTCGGAACGGCCTGTCCGGCACGTTCCGAACCATCATCGGGCAGATGGAACGAGGCGAAATCGACACGAAGCCCTGGATCACCCATCGGTTTGCAATGGCTGAGACTCCCGAAGCGTTTCCCCGCACGGCCCGGGCACCCGGATTGCTGAAGGCGATGATTCACGTCGAGTAATCGAGGACTCTCGGATCCAACCGGAAACAATTACATGAAGAAAATCGTCGATCTTCGAGCCTTGGTCCAATCAGGTGCCGATCAGGGTGCTGATTATCATGCCAAGCCAGATGGCCACTGGATCAACAGCACGGTTATCGCGACGCCCCTGAGCAAGTATCCCGAATACCAAGGCAGCCGACGCTCATTTGGCATCGACGTCCTTGGCACGGTGTTGGTGGAAGTCGAAGCCGAGGATGGAACCGTCGGATTCGCAGTGACCACCGGCGGGGTCCCCGCCGCGTACCTAATCGAGAACCACTTCCGCCGCTTCGTCGTCGGACAACCGGCATCAAACCTCGAGGTGATGTTCGACCAGATGTACCACGCCTCCCTGTTTTATGGACGAAAGGGACTGCCGATAAACGCAATTTCGGCCGTGGACTGCGCGGTCTGGGACCTGCTCGGAAAACTGCGAGGTGAGCCGGTATGGTCGATGATTGGCGGTAAAATGCGCGAACGGCAGCCGATGTATGCCACCGGGCCTCGCCCGGATTTGGCACAAAAACTCGGCTTTATTGGCGGAAAAATGCCACTTCCGTACGGCCCCGCCCACGGGGCGGCGGGCATGCGTCGCAACGTCGAACTAGCCGCGCAAATGCGGGAGGCGTGTGGCCCGGACTTCTTCCTCGCTTTCGACTGCTGGATGGCGCTCTCGCCTTCGTATGCACTCCAGTTGATCGAGGCACTGAAGCCCTATAACTTTCACTGGATCGAGGAGTGCCTGACGCCCGACGACTATGCCGGGCACCGGCAACTTGTGGAGCAACGAACCCACCCGATCATGATTGCCAGCGGGGAGCACGAATACACCCGGTGGGGATTCGAGAATCTCCTCAACACTGGGGTGGACCTGATTCAGCCCGACATCCACTGGTGCGGCGGCCTGACTGAACTGCTCAAGATCAAGGCCATGGCGTCCGCGAAGGGCCGGCTGTGCATCCCGCATGGCTCCTCCGTTTACAGCTACCATTTCGGCATCACGAGTGACGCGACGCCGTTCTCGGAATTCCTTATGATGGCTCCCAACGCGGACAAAGTCGTCCCCATGTTCACGCCGTTGTTTTCGAATGAAACTGTTCCGGTCGACGGACATGTTTGCGTTAGCGACGCTCCGGGGTTCGGGGTGGATTTGAGTCCGGACCTACGCTGGTCCCGTCCGTTTCAGCCTTAGAGCGGGTGAGCGACGAAACCGGCGCGGCTCGAGATGAGCGAACCGCCGACCCTGAAAAAAGGAAGCCCGGTTCTTCTTGCGAAGAACCGGGCTATAAACCTGGCAACGACCTACTCTCGCGGGACCTA
>CAINHV010000021.1 GCA_903848965.1 uncultured Opitutia bacterium
CGAAATGGTTTACGTATACCGTATTCCGCTCCAGGCATTCCGCGCGACGCGGAATGCCGATGGGGTACTTTTCCTCAAACGCCCTGTCGTGGCCACACCCTCTTCGTGTCTCTGTGCCTTCGTGGTTAAACTGCCCTGGCGATTGGTCAGGATCACTTCCGCGCCAGCTTCACATCCATCCAGACGGCGAGCGTGAGGACCGCGCCGCGGGCGATGAATTTGATTTCCGGTGACACCGCCAGAAGCGTCATGCCGTTGAGGAGGGCCGTCATGATGAGCGCGCCCAGAATGACCCCACCGACCGATCCGCGCCCGCCACGCAGCGCCGTGCCTCCAATGACGCAGGCGGCAATCGCGTCCAGTTCCATCAGATCGCCCACCGTGGTCGTCGAGGCCCCGGAGTACGCCGTCGTCATGAACCCGGTCAACGCCACCGCGATGCCCATCAGCACATAGGCCCCGACCAGCACGCGGGAGACCGCGATGCCCGAGAGCGACGCGGCCTCCTCGTTGCCGCCGATGGCATACAGGTAACGGCCAAACGGTGTGTGCTGGGTGAGGAAATACACGACTCCGGCCGTCGCTCCGAGGATCAGGAGCGAAAGCGGCACGCCGCGGAACTCGTTCAATCGGCCGACCGCGATCAGCAGCGCCGCCGCCACCAGGCCAAAGCGCAGTGCTGTGGCGGTCGCGGGCGCGACCGGCAGGCCATGGGCGCGGCGATTCACGCGGGCTCGCCATTGCAGCAGTCCCAGCGCGCCGAGGATCGCGGCGGCGAGAGCGAAACCGGCTTTCGCCGGGATATAATAGGTGGTCAGCAGCGAGTAGAGATTGTCCTGATCCCCCCGCGACACGGGCACGGTCGAATTCTGGATCACGAGCCAGAACAGCCCCTTGAAGATCAGTAGTCCGCCGAGCGTGATGATGAAGGACGGGATCCGCTGCCGGACAATCAGCCCACCCATCAGCGTCCACAGCACGAGCGCGATCGCGAACGCGGCGAGCAGCGCGGCCGGCGCGGGCCAGCCCTGCTGGAATACCAGCACGGCGGCGATGCCGCCGATCAAGCCGACACCGCTGCCGACCGAAAGATCGATCTGCCCCGTGAGCAGAATCATGAACATGCCCAGTGCGAGCGTGCCCGTCATCGCGAACTCCACGATCAACTGCGTCAGGTTGCGCGATCCGAGGAACGCCGGTTCGCGCCACGCGAAGAACGCGCAGACGCCCAGCAGGGCGAGCGGCAGGGCGAGCTTTTCGATGAGCGAGCGGAATTTCATGGGATCAGCATCCGGAGCTACGCTCGCATGAGAGCGGTTTAAAAAATGCCGCAGCCATCCGGGCGTGGACGAGCCACGCCCCTACACGGATTTCGTCGCGCGCCCGCATCTTGTAGGGGCGGGCCTCGTGCACGCCCACGACGTCTGGTGGGCGACACGTTAGCTTCAACGACTTTAGAAAAGCCATTCGGAGGGACGCAGACTTGCTGCGCCCAAAGATCGGGCGAATGCCGATCTTCATGCCGCTTCCTCGCTCGCCCGACCCATGGCGGCGGCGAGGAGTTTCTCCTGCGTGAACCCCTCGCGCGTGAACACCCCGCCGATCCGCCCCGCGCTGAGCATGATGATCCGATCGCTCATGCCCATCAACTCGGGCAGTTCGCTGGAAACGAGCAGCACGGCTTTGCCCTCCGCGGTGAGCCGGTTGATCAACTCATAGACCTCGAGCTTCGCGCCGACGTCGATGCCGCGGGTCGGCTCGTCGAGCAGCACGATCGCGGGCGCGGTCATGAGGGCCTTCCCGAGGACCACCTTCTGCTGGTTGCCTCCGGAAAGGCCGCCGACGCGGACCGCCTGCCCGCTGGCTTTCACGCGCAGCGAATCGAACAGGGTCTGGTTCCGCACGTACTCCGCCGGCAGATCCAATCGACCGCCGGCCCGGGTGCAGCGCGCGAGATCGGACAGCGAGAGATTGAACCCGATGGACTGATCGAGCACGAGGCCGTGCCGCCGGCGATCCTCGCTGGCCAGCACCATCCCGCGCCGGATCGATTCGCGCGGGGTGGCGCGCGGATACGGAACGCCGCGCACGACGACCTGACCCTGGCGACGATGCCCCCACGCGCCGAAGAGGTGCATCAGCAACTCGGTCCGGCCGGCACCCATCAGTCCGCCGAAGCCGAGGACTTCCCCGGGACGGACGTCGAATGAGATGTCCCGCAAAAACGCGGCGGCCTTCACTGAGGGCGAGACCTCGAGATGGCGCACGCTCAAGAGGGGCTCCGGCGCTGCCCCGGCCGCGGCGCCGCTGGCCCGCCGAGGAAACAGATCGCCGAGTTCGCGGCCGACCATGTGACGAATCACCTCGGGTATGGTGGTCGCAGCCCGCGCGAGGGTGGTGATGCTCGCGCCGTCGCGCAGCACGGTGATGCGATCGGCGATGGCGAACACCTCATCGAGCTTGTGGGAAATGTAGATGCAGGCCGTGCCCTGCGCCCGCAGCCGCCGCAGATGAGCGAGCAGGATGCCAACTTCCTGTTCCGTGAGCGCCGCACTGGGTTCGTCGAGCACCAGGACGCGGGAGCGCTTGTCCATGGCGCGGACAATCTCGATGAGCTGCTTTTGTCCGATGCCCAACTGGCCAACCGGCAGTTCCGGCGGCAGCGCCAGGCCGAAGTCCGCGAGCAGCGCTGCGGCCCGCCGGTGCATCTCGGACCAGTCGACTCGCCAGCCGCGCCGGGGCGGGCGGCCGAGAAAGATGTTCTCCGCAATGCTCAGCTCGTCGACCAGGGCGAATTCCTGCGTGATGACCGCGATGCCTGATTTCTCCGCGTCGCGAATCCCGTCGAACGCGACCGCCTCGCCATCGACGCGGAGTTCGCCCTCGTACGAGCCGTGCGGGTGAATGCCGGAAAGGAGTTTGATCAACGTGGACTTGCCGGCGCCGTTC